>CAVKJF010000027.1:0-13470 GCA_963656615.1 bacterium
CATAACTAACTCCATAACAATATGAAAAGTCATATATATTAGCTATATAATTATTACTTTTAGCATCTATATTAGAATCAAGTCTTGTACCTTTAGTAACTATTTGAACTACATCTCTTTTAACCATTCCTTTAGTTTCTTTAGGATCTTCTAATTGTTCACATATCGCAACTTTATAGCCTTTATCTATTAGTTCATCTACGTATGAGGCATAAGCATGATGTGGAATACCACACATTGGAACTCTCTCATCAAGTCCTGCTTGTTTACCCGTTAAAGTTAACTCCAAAACACGTGAAGCTAGTATTGCATCCTCAAAAAACATTTCATAAAAATCTCCAAGTCTAAAAAAGATAATACTATCTTCGTACTTATCCTTTATCTCCATATATTGTTGCATCATAGGACTTAATTTTTCTCTATCTACTTCACTACGTTTCATATACTTCACCAAGAAATATTATATCAAAAATACTTTATCAAATAAAGAAAAATAGCAAGTTTTTCTTGCTATTAATCTAAATAATCTCTATCTATTAACTTAGCACATTCTTCCTTCAAAGATATGATTATTGTAAATAACTCATCAAAGTATTCATCTTCATCATCATGACTCTGTATAACAGGTAATATTTCATTCATAATATCCTTATTTTTATTAACTGTAGATAGAAGCTTTAATAAACTTAATAATTCATTAATTATTTCTTCTTTCTTATCATAAACATCTAAATCTTTAAAAGAATCAACTAACTCATAATAACTTTCCATCATTTCTTATCACCAGCTTTCGCATCAGTATCTTTATTATCTAAAGCCCCTTTGGAAACCTCAGTAACAACCTTACCAAAGGTACTCTTATCATCAAAATCAGCCTTCTTTTTAGCATGTGTAGTTCTTTTTTTAGGACTTTCTTCAACATAGGTATATCCAAGATCTATTAATCTATCTCTCATAGGAGGCGTAAATTTAGAATAATTTTTATATAGCCAGCTGCCAACAGCTTTAGCTTCATCTGAGGAATATTTTCTTTTTCTTTCATTCCATTCAGCCTCTGTCTCTTTTCTACCATTTATTGTAGAAAGAAAAGGTTTACCATCTTTGGCTGCTGGATGGCTTATAACTTCTAAACTTCCATCCTCATTAACAAGAACCTTATCACTTGCAGTTAAATTAGTTTTCAATCCAAGATCCTTCAACTTAGCTAAAATCTGGCAATACTCTTCAAACTCTCTTTCTAACTTTTCTTGTTTTCTTTTCCCTTTTTCCTTAAGATGTTCTTCTCCATTAAAATATCCAAGACTTATTAACGCATCCTTTTTATCTTCATCAAGGTCAGAATAATTTCTATATAGCCAGTAGCCAACACCTTTAGCTTCATTTGAGGAATATTTTCTTTTTCTTTCATTCCATTCAGCCTCTGTCTCTTTTCTACCATTTATTGTAGAAAGAAAAGGTTTACCATCTTTGGCTGCTGGATGGCTTATAACTTCTAAACTTCCATCCTCATTAACAAGAACCTTATCACTTGCAGTTAAATTAGTTTTCAATCCAAGTTCCTTCAACTTAGCTAAAATCTGGTAATACTCCGCAAATTTTATTTCAAGATCAGTTGCTTCGTATAAATCAATTGCATCTTGTAACTCTAAAAAGTCATGTATTTCAGAACTTACTTGAAGTCTTCCAATAAATGAATAATCAGTTCCTCTGTTTTTCTTAACCTCATCGGTATATTTATCACTTTCATCTAATATTTCAACATCCCATAAACCAATTTCAGAACCTTTAGAAAGAATACTTTTAATAATTTGAATGTTTAAAGTATTCTTACTTTCTTGTAATACTTCTTCATCAAAATATTTAATATATCTAGCTTGTAAAACCTTTATAAATTTAGCATATTCATATTCAGTTATATCTTCACTATTAATATTTGGTATTCTATTATTACCATCTATCCAGTCCATTAAACTATCTAAGTTACTTAAATCTCTAGACTCTTGTAATTCACCTTTTTTCAATTTAACTGTTACAGTATTATTAACCAAATCTAATACTATAGGGGGCTTAACTTGTCTACCTGGTAAATTAGCTCTTATACATCTACCTAGTTGTTGTTGAAACAAGATTCTGGAATTATCATTCAATGCTCTTAGCCAAACTATTCCATCTACATCTTCAACATGTACACCTTCGTTTAACTTATTTATAACAAACATTAATTTTCTCTTTTTGCCACTTGAATTACTAAAATTATACAACTCAGATTTATTTCTCACATTAGAATATTCTCCAAGCATTGAATAGTTTTCTACTTCATCGCCCATAACTTCATTAAGTCTCGTTGCTAGTTCATTTTTATCTAATGTTTCCCAGCCCAACGAAGAAATAATAGTTGAAGATATTTCTTCAATTTGTGTATTTAAAGTCATTGGCTTATACGAAATACTAACCCTTGATAACAGTAACAAATTATTCTTTTCACTTTCTAAATAAGATATTTCTTCATTATCAAGAACCTCTCCAGCTACTAATTTGTCATAAATGTCATAAATCTGAGCATGTTCATTAAAATATTTATTGGCATATAAATACTGCATAAATAAAGTTTGATAATCTCTTATTATTTGACTTGCTTTGCTACCTTCGATTTCTTCTCCATCATCATCAACAAAAGTACCATCATCTCTTCTAGCAACAGGTAAAAATACAATGAATTTGCTTCCCTCTTTTATATTATCTCCAATGATTTTTTCTATACCATCAGAAGTTTCAACATTTCGCCTTAACTTCTCATATTTAGCCTTTTCCGCACGTTTTATATCTTCATCCAATAAATCATCAATTGACAATTCCAAATCATCCATAGTACCATCAGCAATCAATGAATACAAACAATTGATAATTACTGGTGAATTAACTAATCCTAAATCTATAGCTTTTATAAGATCCATGTTATAAGCCATTTGTTCACCCAGTAAAATTTCATCTTCGTTATAATTATATTTTCTAGCCCAGAAATCTGTCATATCTTTAAAATCAACATCTCTTTCAGGTGTTGCACTTATACCCAAAATTTTTGTCTTTTCATCCTGATTATCTAAAAGCATACCAATAGAACTATACCATTCAGGAGCTCCAGTTCTATGCAATTCGTCTAAAACAATAAAGTCAAATTGTTCTCTAAAATCTTCTTTTAATTTAATTTCCTTTTTACCATCAGGACCTATATCAATACTACTATTATCAGCTAAATTCTGATATGTTGATAAAACCAAATTAGGGAAAACTTCTTTTATAACCGTATCAATATCTTGACCAAGATGTTCTTCTGGATGATATGCCTTTCTAATAGTTCTTTTCAATTGATCAAGTATTTCAACATTAGGAGCTAAATACAATATTTTAGCATGATTATCTTCACTTAAACTATTAGCAATTTTTTCAAATTCGTTCATCATAGCTAAACTAATATAAGTCTTACCAGTTCCAGTAGGCATAACAGCAGCCGTAAATTGTTTATCCTCATATTTTTCTTTAATTCTTCTAATTATAGGTCTTTGATAAGCAAGTAACTTTATATTAGTATCTTTAATTGTATTATAACCAATGAACCATTCTAATTCTTCTAAAGTAAATGTATCTTTTGTATTAAAATCTTTTGTTCCTTTAATCAAATTAGTAAAGACAATTCTTGCCAGATCTTTTTCCGAAACACCATTAGAACTACAATATGAATATAACCCTTCTAAATTAAATTCTAAAATTTTATTTTTAATGTCTTCTCTTTGTTCAGGACTTAAATTAAATTTAACACCAAACTTACTTAAATCTAATAAATCAATTAAACTATCAGCAATATATTCTTCCTTATCTACAGTATGTCTAGAAAAATCATCAAAGAAATGTCTAGCTGCAAATACTTTAATTGCGTCATTCGGATGATTTAGTACTGTATTTAACTGACCTTCACTCAAACTATTAATATAATTAACCAGTTCAATATCCTTATTACCTATATCCAAACTAACTGATTCAGACACTGTAACTAAATCTTTAGAAACCCTAGTTGTAATCTCCGGCTCAATACCATATCCATTTCTAGCAATATATTCAAGTGTTTCACTATATTTAGGATCATTATCTAAAATAGTATTCAATAAACTGACACTCTTAATAGCTCTAAGTCTTGACTTAGCTAAATAATAAGCCTTTCTATATAATTCTCTAGCCTCGCCATATGAAACCCTACCATTACCAAAAACTTCATACATATTATCAATCGATAAATCTCTATCAACCAAACTAAAATCACTATAATGAAACTCTCCAGAAAATATTCTTGTACTTACACAATTAAGCACTCTATCTTTAATTTCATCAATATATTCTAAATCACTAGGCATTTGTTGAAGTAAAGACAAAACATCCATTGCTTCCTTTGGTATTTCTCTTAATTCGCCAAGTTCAATATCGCCATAATGAATTAATTCAGATGAAGAAAAGGCTCCACCTACCGTTGCTATTAAAAGTTTATTAGATATTCTAGGTAATATTTGTTCACCTAAAATATCAAGTTTAAGAATAGTCTTATTTTTTTCTAAATTAGCTTCTTCATCTAATGCATTATAATCAACTGATTTTGTTATATTAAAATTCAAACCATCAACAAAACTATCTTCTTTTCCTGCTTCATCCCTTAAAGAAACTAAATCATCAGCAGCTAAAAGTTGCTTTAAAACCTCTAAACTATCACTAGTCTGGCATTCATCAATTCTTGAAAAAAGTTTTTTATACTTTTCTCTTTCCGTTTCATTTTTGCCTTCAAGTATCTCATTAATTGCCTTACTTATTTCATCCAACATATAAGGTCCAGCCTGAAATACTTTGCTGCCAAGTTCTTTTTTAGGAACTTTAACTAGTATATATCTATCCCTATAATATCCCCTACCATATGTGATAGCGGTATTAGCATTACTAGTTAAAGAAATACAATTAGTTGTTTTAGATTGATGTATTTTAATATGATCTGTAACTTCTTCTAAGGAAATAGCTGACAAAGAAGTATATCTAGACTCTCCAGTATACCTTTCTCTATTGGTTCTAACACGATTAACTAGGCCAGCTTTATTTGTAATAACACCATCATCAGCATCTCTACAATCACTTAAATTAAGAGCTCTGAAAAAATAATAATTATCCTGATCTTCATAAACATTAGATTTTTCTATATCAAATACATCACTCATCAAAACCACTCCATTATATATCTAATTATACAAAACATAAGAAAAAATGTCCACCAAAAAGGTAGACATTAAATGCTTATAAATTAAAATCCTCTTGAGCTTCCACCGCCGCCAGATGATCCTCCTCCACCGGAGAAACCACCTCCGCCAGAAGACCAGCCACCAGATGACCAACCCCCACCAGATGAGTGATATCCACCTGAACTTTCTGAAGAAAATCTACCTAAAAGCCAAAATATTTCTTTAATAAAAATAATTAATAGCCAAGATGTAGAATTTAAAAATACCATTAAAAACATAAAAGCCAAAATTAAAATTGACATAACAACATAGGAACTACTTAATTTTCTGTGTCTTTTACCAGCAACTTGCCTGCAATGTCTTCCTTGTGAGAAACCTATCATTGAAAATATAAAGTTAAATACCAAAAAATTACTAATATCGCCATCATAATCATCATAAGTATCATCACTATTATAATCAGCAATAGTTAAAGTATCATCTAAGGCTTCAATCTCATAATAATCACAAAGTTTTTTATAAAATGCCGTATATCCAGTTTTTACACCCGTATTCCAGTCATTATTCTTTAAATACGGAATTATATATTGATCTTGATATCTACCTGTAAGACCATCTGGTAATACTCCTTCAAGTCCATATCCAACTTCTACTCTAAATTGTCTTTCTTCTAAAGCTAAAAGTAATAATAAGCCATTATTCTTATCCTTATCCCCAATACCAAAACTTCTAAATAACTTAGTAGCATACTCTTCCAAACTCATACCTTCCAAGTTTTTTACTGTAACAACAACAATTTGAGCACCAGTTTTCTTTTCTAAATCAACTGATCTTTGCATAATATATTGTCCTACATCATCATCTAAAATATCAGCATAATCATTTACATAAAAATTATTTGTTGGCTTAACTAAAGCAAAACAATTAAAAGGAAAAAGTACTAATACTAGTACCAAAAATATTTTCTTTTTCATTTTAGAACTCTACATTAGGAACTTCAGTTTTTCCTTCATCTGCTTTAAAGTACTCTGCTTTTTCAAACTTAAACATAGAAGCTAAAATATTATTAGGAAATTTAATAATTAAAGTATTATAAGATTTAACAGCATCATTATAATCACGTCTAGCAGTTGATATTCTATTTTCTGTACCAGCTAGTTCATCTTGTAAATTAATAAAATTAGTATTTGCCTTTAAATCTGGATAATTCTCAACAACTACCATTAAAGCATTAATAGCATTAGATAATTCTTGATTAGCATCAGCTTTTTCAGACATACTTTTTGCATTAACTAAATTTTCTCTTGCTGTTGTAATATCAGAAATAACCTTTTCTTCATGTTGTACATATCCTTTAACAGTACTAACTAAATTAGGAATTAAATCAGCTCTCCTTTGTAAATAAACATCAACATCACTACTTTTAGTATCAACATTCTCTCTACTTGTAGTCATTTTATTATAACTACCAATACCAGTAAGAACAAGTATAACTAAAATTGCCCCAATAACCAAACCCATAATTGTACCTTTTTTCATAAACATTCTCCTCCTACAATAATTATATAATAAAAGTAATCTAAAAAAAAGAGTAAATTAATGTTGTCCTAATTTACCCTTAGTAATATATAACTTTTTATTTTGTCTTTCTTTATTAATAAATTTCTTTTCAACTGAATTATCAGCTTCTCTCTCTACTTCTTTCATTAATTTATCAGCAACTTTTACCATTTTAGTAAAATATAGTTTTCTAATTAAAGCCATTTTTTGTGGGAAAGAATAAGAATCAAATTCACCAACAGTAAGATCTGCATCCATAAATTTATCAACATTCTCGCTTATACTATCAGCTACCATTCTATCATCATTATGTTTCTCTTCACTTGCTTTAAATGCAGGTCCAACATAAATTCTGCTTCTTCCTAATTTAACATAAAAATTTTTTAACTGTTTTATTTCTTCCTGTAATAAAGCAGATTCTTGATAATCACCAATATTTGAATAAGCATATGACAAATATCCTCTTGCTTTTAATGTTTTAATACCACCCAAACTCATATATTCTCTAAATTTATCAATAGCTTCTAAATTATTACCAGATCTAAAGTAAGCTTTACCAGCATAATAATCAAAAATTGGAGCTCCGGTCAACTCTTTACCTAAAGTAGTATATTCAATCGCCTTTTGAAAGTCCTGAACATCCATAGCTCTTCTAACTTCAATAATGCATTTTCTATAATTATCCATTTCCTCTTCATTCATACTTTCAAAGATTCTTCTTTCGATTAATCTTTTTACTATATAATCAAAAACCAAGTCACTAGACATTTCCGAAATATAATCATAATTATCATTGAAAACATCAAATACTAAATCGGAATTTGAAACGATAGATAACTGCATATAATTAAGTAATTGTCTAATATCTACTTTTCCACCATTAAATTCAGCTGTAATACCATTTTCTTTAACAAATTCTAAATAATTCATCTTTTCTAACTCTAATAAATTGTTAATGCTGTCTAATAAAACCTTCGACTCAAAATAAGCATTGACAGAATTATCACAAGCTCGTGCTTCTTTTAATAAAGCTGTTGCATTAACAAAATCATGTTTATTAAAATATCCAGCAGCTTCTTTAAGTAGTTTATTCATATTATAATTACTACTTTGCTTTTCATTATCAAGTTCTACTCTATACTGATTACTATAAAAATCATCAGGATTAACAGATAAATCATAACAAGCTTTAGCTAAAGTAATATGAAAATTTAAATCTGTATTAAAATCATCACCAAGTTTATCACACAAAAGAATATATTTATAGGCATTCTCATAATCCTTTTTAGTAACTGCAAGCGTATATAAACCATAATATGCTAAAAATTGTTCAGTTCCAGAGTTGGCCAATGTCAAATAGCACTCTTTTGCTTCGTCGTATTTTTTAGTTCTCTGTAAAAGTTTTGCTTTATAAAGCAAATATCTACTATCACCAGCATCTTCAAGTATTTTAAGCAAGCTTTCATACTTTTGACACGCACCAGCACTTATTCTATCATAACTTAATATTTTATTTAATTGATACCTGACATCAACAATAGTCATATATTTCACCCTCTAAATGTATTTACATACTAACAAATACGATACACTTGGTACACTTTTATTTTTTAAATCCTTTTGTACCTTTAGTAATTAATAATTGTTTATTTTGTCTAACTGCACGAATTAAATCTCTTTCATCAGAAGTTTTAGCATCTTTCTCTAATTTACTGATTAATTTATCAGCCTTCTTAACACCAGATTTATTGCAATATAGTCCGGCTATTACACCAATTTTTTGTTTAAAACCATAACCTTCATATTCTGATAATGTTAAATCAGAAGACATAAGTGCTTCAAAATTAACATTTAAGTTTCTAGCACCAGATGCTTTCTTATTTTCTTTTCTTTTTTTATCAGAATATCTTCTATCAGCTTCTGTAAATTTAACAAAATAATCTGAAATAGTATTATAATCAGCCCTTACGTCATCAGCAATACTATCGTTACCCATAGCTTCATAAGACTCACTTAAATAATGGGAAGCTTTATTAAATTTACTAGCACCATTTTCTAAATAGCTTTCTAACAACTTACTAGCATCTTCATAATTACCAGATAAATATAATGCTTTACCTTTATAATATAAAAATACAGGTATATTTAATTCTAATCTCGCTCTATCGCATTCAGCAGCCGCAACAGTATATTCATTATTATCAATTGCTGTTCTAATTTGCTGTATTGCATGTCTATAGAATTTTAATTGTTCTCTATCAAGATCCATATATTGTTTTCTTTCAGTAACTTTTTTATCCATATAATTAATAACAAATGGATCAACAACATCACTTAGCCATTCCTGTTCAATTTTAAAAACAGTATAAGCAGCATCAGCATCTGTATTAACAGTCATATTAATATAATTTAATGCCTCTCTAGGAGAAACAAAATAATCTGAATCAGAACATTTTACAGATTCAAAGTACGCATCTCTTTGTAAAAGTAATAATGAATCAATACTACTAGCCAATTCAAAGAAGTTAAAAGGAACATTTTGCATATTAGCATTTTCGCATAGCTTTACAATATTTTTTCTAACTGCAAAGATATCACGATTATTAAATGCCTCAACTGCTTTCTGATAAAATAAATTAGCTGAAAAATCCGTAAATACAATATTCTCACTATCAATACTATAATCAGTATTTAATGCTTTTTTTGGATCATTAAGTATATCCTTAGCCATTTTAGCTAAAGCACTTTGCAATGAAAAATTAACTTTTGTTTTGTCCCTTTTTTCATCACATAACATAGCATATTTATATGCGCTTTCGTAGTCTTCTTCCTTTAATGCTATTCTATAAAGACCATAATATGTAGAATATATAGCATTACCATCTTCTAATGCTTTATTAAAAGCTTCTTTTGCCTCTTCATACTTTTTATTTAGTAATAGAAACGAACCATAAAAGCTATAATATTCTCTTTCTCCAGCACTCTGTAACTCACCAAGTAACTCTTGACAAAGACTAAAGTTATAAGCATTAAGATAAGGATAACTTAATAACCTATATAAATTTTTTTTAGAATCATTTAAACTCATAACAACCCACCCTTAAATTATTAGTCAAAGTAGTAACACCCAGTTGTGAAATTTGCTCTATATAATATCATAAAATCAATATTTTTACAATATATAAAGAAAAAACAATATTAACTACACCAGTAAACAAAAAGTATACATACAATATGTATACCTTTTATCTTAAGTTTTTCATATAAATTATTTATTTAATACATTCTTCTCATATAAATCAATTCTTTCATTTATACGATCACGTCCAAGTATCTTCATTATAGAGAATAAATCAGGTGACTGTCTTCTACCAGTAAGTATAACTCTAACAGCTTCACATATATCACCAACATGTCCCTTATAATTATCTGGATTTTTCTTATAATCTTTAGGACTAGCTGCATACCCTTGGCTACTAGCAAATTCCTTAGTCATATTAAACCATTCTTCATTAGTAACATCTAAATCTAAGTTTTTCATATATTCTCTTACTAAAGAAACATCATAAATTTTATCTCCATCGTACTTTGAATAGTTTTCATTTTTAAACATAGAATCTATTGCATAAGAAAATTCATCTTTAACATCACTATATTTAGATATATCTTTTCTAGGTCTAGGTCCATCTTTTTCAATACTCAAGAATTTAATCATAGCTTCTTTATTTTCTTCAAGTAATTTAGCGTATTCTTCATCATATTTTTTAGCCCAGTTTAACGTTTCATCATAAATTTCTTTTCCAGTCTTTCTAGAAAAATATGTTTTGCAAATATTATTAAACTTTGCTTCATCAAAACTAGTTCCACCAATAGCTTGTTTATCAAAACTAAAAGTAAAATCTTCTATTGTTTTATCTTGATTAGCTAAATACCATTCTTCAAAATTAGTATTTGTAATCGTTGCTAAATAAAGATGCAAAGCTTCAATTGGAATGCCACCTTCTTCATAGAATTTAACTCCAGCCCAAGGATCTTTTCTTTTACTCAACTTACGAATTGCACCTGTTTCTTGATCTTTAATTGTAATTGGTGCAATATGTGCATATTGAACTTTCTCAAAACCAAGTATTTCAAATAACTGAATATGTAATGGCAAACTAGAAACCCATTCATCACCACGAATAACATGCGTGGTATGCATTAAATGGTCATCAATAGCATGTGCAAAATGATATGTAGGAATTCCATTTTTCTTTAGAAGTACTGTATCTGTATCATGTTCAGGAAATCTCATTTTTCCTTTAATACAATCAACTACTTCTATTGTTTTAGAAGCGTCCCCTGGTGATTTTAATCTAATAACATATTCTTCTCCTCTAGCAAGTTTTTCTTTTATCTCGTCTAATGACAAATCTCTATCTGCAGCATAAATACCATATACACCAGTTCTTACTTTATTAATTTCTTGTTCTTCTCTTATATTAGCAAGTTCTTCTTCAGTCATAAAACATGGATACGCAAGTCCTTGTTTAATCAAATCTTTTACGTAAGTTTGATAAACTTCCGTTCTTTCACTTTGCTGGTAAGGTCCATATTCTCCGCCAAAGGAATACCCTTCACTTGGTAAAATATTAAAACCATTTAATACACCTGTAATATTTTCAATTCCACCATCAACCATACGTTTTTGATCAGTGTCTTCAATTCTTAAAAAGAAAACACCTTTTGACTGTCTAGCATAGACCATATCACAAAAAGCCGAATATAAGTTTCCTAAATGAACACTTCCAGTTGGTGAAGGGCCATATCTAGTTACCATTGCTCCTTCAGGCAAGTTTCTTTTTGGATACATTTCTTCATAATATTCTATACTATTTGTAATATTAGGAAATAAAATCTCTGCCAATTCAATTCTTTCATCTATATTCATAAATACACCTCACTGTATTATTATTTATATTGGCTGCCCTAGTTAGATTCGAACTAACGTACTGGTGCGGTCAGAGCGCACTGCCTTACCACTTGGCTATAGGGCAATAAATCAACAATTTAATTTTACAACATTATCAAAAAAAAATAAAGAAAAAGTAAAATAAAAACTCGGAAAAATCTCCGAGCTATCATACACATTTGGTAGCGACGGAGGGAATTGAACCCCCGACCTTCCGGGTATGAACCGGACGCTCTAGCCAGCTGAGCTACATCGCCATTTACAAGTGACAAATTGATTATATCAAAGTAAAAGTCATTTTTCAATACTTTTTTAAAAAAGTTTACCAAAAAGCAAAACTATGTTATAATATGGAACCAGGTGATTTAGTATGCGTAAATATTATACTGGAACTATAAAAAAATTAACTATTAAAGAATTAAGTATTCAAGATGGAATGATTTGCATAGCCATGCAAAAAACAACTTTAGTCAAAGACGAATTATTTTATAAAAATATCATTGGCCCATTAAAAAGATTTAAAGATAAATGTCCAATTATGGATGAACATCAAGCTGAAGAAATTTTAGCAAGTCAAGTAAGTTATTCCAAAGTAAAAGATACAACAAAAATATCGTATTTATATACACCATATAAAGAATTAGTACCTTGTCCAATGACAAAATTAGAGGAAAAGAAATTAATAAAAAAAAGAAAAGATAAAAACAGTATTTAATCGTTTTTATCTTTTTTTATTAATTGATAAACTTTATTATCACTAACTGTATCCGCATCTAAAACAACTTCTCCATAAGAATCATCACTCTTAATTTTCGCATACGGACGCCAAGTTGTATCTGAAACAATTCTTTTTAATCCTCTAGCACCTGTTTTTAGTTTAAGCGCACCTTGAGCTACAGCCTCCAAATATGCTGGAGTAACTCTAAGTCTAGCTCCGGCATTACCAAAAGTTTTTTCTTCTCTTTTTAATGGTGACTTATTAGACTTTGTTAAAACAGCAAGTAAATCATCTTTTCCCAAACTTTTAAAATGAATAACAACAGGAAATCTACCCATAAATTCCTTAGTCATCATGCCCTTTGATATAAAATCATCACAGCTAGGTTCTTCTTCTTGAATAGAAGTATTTTCTCCAAAACCAATAGTCCTAGAATTATCCTTCTTATAAACATCTCCAAATGCTCCACCAGCTATAACAAGCATATTAGAAGTAGATATTTTTACAGTCTCTGTAGGTTTAGTTTTACAATCAGAAGCATCATAAGTAGTACCATCTAAAAATTTAAGCAATGTATTTAAAACGCCTTGACCAGCAACATCATTTTTTCTTTCAGAACCCTTTTTATCAATTTCATCAAAATAAACAATTGCACTCTCTGTCAATTCCTTATTTTTACCAGTTTTAATATATAAATCATATAAATATTCTTCCACATTCTTACCAACATACCCAGGCATAGTAAGTTGTGTAGAATCTATAATTAATACTGGTCTATTCAAACATTCTTCTAATGAAGTAATTGCTAAAGTTTTACCAACGCCTGATTCTCCAGTAATTAAAATACCATTCTTTTCTCCATCTGAATCATATGCTCTTGCAATTTCAACAATTAATCTATATATAGCATCATCTTGCCCTACAACATTACCAGAAACATATTCAAATGTTTCATCTATATCAATTCCATT
>CAVKJF010000028.1:0-698 GCA_963656615.1 bacterium
ATCTTTATCAATATAAACATCTATTAATCCTTTATTAACTATCTTAACAAAACCTAAACCATTAATAACTAAATCTTCATCATATTTAACATCATAAGTAATTTTATTTTTATCCTTAAGTTCATTATTATTAAGTAAATTAAGCAACCTTCTTACTTTTAAATCATTAGATACAAATAAAGTAAAACTATTTTTTTCTCCTTCAACATAATCTATTCTTATTATATCTTCAATAATAATAGACTGATTAGGTCTTAACTGATAAGTCTTAGGTTTAATTTCTTTCTTAGGAGATATTCTTTTTACTAAACTAGTATCTACATGATTCAAAATTGAACCAGAGTCAACAAGACCAGGAGTATCTATTAAAGTTAAATGATCATTAATTTCAATTTTAACAGTATTTAAAGTAGTAGAAGGTAATGGAGACATAGTTAATTCTTGAAGATTATCTGAATAGTTTTGAATTAATTTATTTATCAAACTAGATTTACCAGCATTAGTATGACCTACTACATAAACATTTTTAGATGTTTGATGAAATTTAATCTTCTTAAGTAAATAATCAATATTATAATTTTTACTAACACTAACAACAATAACTTCTTCAAAATGTATATCTTTCTCTTCCAAGTATTTAATTAATTTATTCTCATTAACTGACTTAGGTAAAACATCTCTTTTATTAAGTACTAATA
>CAVKJF010000028.1:708-13445 GCA_963656615.1 bacterium
GAATAATATTTCTAATTTGTTCTATATTTTTCTCCAAATTAAGTAAATCAGCAATATATAAAACTAAATCTTTAGTTTCTCCAACACTCTTAAGTATTTCTAAATATTCATCATTAGACTTAGTAATCATTTGATATTCACCATAGTTTTTCATTCTAAAACATCTCTGACAAATATCATTATCTAAACTAGTTGTATAGCCTTCTTGTAAAACATTTTCATCTTGTAACTTAACACCACAACCAGAACAAGTTTTTATACTCTTCTCATCCATAATATTTACCTCTTTCAAATAAACCTCGTTTATTATAATACTTTATTATTTTTGCTTCAACTGCTCTATTTAATCCTGTAATTTTTAAATCTTTCTTACCTAATGGATCAACTAAAATAGTCATGATTTTAAATTTATTACCTGATAATATATCTGTAACAATTTGATCACCTATCATTACCATTTCTTTTTTCTTTAATCCGTAATCTCTTTTTATTTTTCTAAGTCCTCTAGTTAAAGGTTTTAAACTAAAAGCTACTCCACCAATACCTAAATCTTTTAAATAAGGTTTAATTCTCTTTTTCGTATTATTAGAACTTATTAAAATTAAGAAATCCTTTTGTAATCCTTTAAGTAATTTCTTAGTCTTTGCTGGACACCTTTCATGTTCTAATAAACCTAAAGTATTATCTAAATCAAATATTAAACACTTTATACCTTTATCTTTTAGCACTTGATAATCTATCTCAAATATGTCCTTTTTATACATATCTGGTCTAAATAAATTCATCATTCTCACCTACTATTTAATTATTTACTCGTTGTGTAACCATTTCTGTTCCTGCTGTTATTTTATCAAATGTATAACCATTTTCTTTAGCGTAATGAATAATATCTCTTAATGCATCTCTTGTATAGGTTTTTATATCATGCATCAATACCATATTAACTCGTGATTTTGATAAATGTGAAACAACATTATTATAAATATCAGAAGCTGTAGGAGGTTTTCCACCAACTGCATCACCAGATGATAAATTCCAGTCATAATAACGATACCCTCTAGCCAAAACTTCTTTAGTTAAGGCACTCATAATTCCATCAGAATATCTTCTACTAATAGTATTACTAGATCCGCCTGGAAATCTAATTATCTTACTCTCTTCACCTGTAATTCTTTTAACTCTATCCGATACGCTTCCTAAATCTCTAAAATATGAATCTACTGAGTTATAAACAATTCCATAATCATGTGTCGCTGTATGTAAAGCAATTGTATGTCCCTCATCATATGCTCTTTTTATTAATTCATCTGGTCCAGAATTAGTAACAAAGAAAGTAGCCTTCACACCTTCTTCTTTTAATATATCTAATATTACATCAGTAGTACCAGCTCTAGGTCCATCATCAAAAGTTAAATAAATTGTACCAGGAGCATCTCTTTTAGAAACAATAACTTTTCGATCTATACTATATTTATTATTAGCTTCATCCATAACACTATAAGTAACTTTGTATTCACCTAATTCATTATTATTAATATTATTTGTTACCTTTACTTTAGAAGTTAAATCCCCATCACAGTTATCAGTCGCCTTATATCCAAGTTCATTATACTTATCTCCCAAAAACATATAAACAGTATCAGACCCAGTCAAAGTAATTACCGGTTGACTCTTATCTTCATAAATAATATTACGACTAATAGTACTTTTATTACCATGTTTATCTTTAACTGTATAAGTAATTTTATTATCTGATAAAGTAACTTTTACATTCTTTGTAACATCACCATCATAGTCATCTGTAGCACTAAAGTCTTCCTCTTCATATTTTTTGCCAGGACAAACATATATATCTTCATCTGACTGAAGTTTAATAACCGGTGCTGTCTTATCAACAACTTTTACTTTTCTAATAACCTTCTTTTCAAAAACCCCTTCTTTAACATAATAAGTAACGTCATAAGTACCTAACTTTTTACTATTAACTTTTCCAGAAACCTTAACATCCTTAGTAATGTCGTTTCCTAAGAATGAAGCATTATATCCTTTTTCCTTATAATTTTCCATATACCCAATTTCTACATATCTAGATCCTTTTAAATTAATACTAGGCATTAATAAAAAATTATATATAGAAAAAGCTACTATAATTAAAAAGACAATAAGAGCCCAACAAAAGAAAGAAGAGTTTTTCTTCTTAAAAGTTCTAACAAAGCTTTTACTATATTTACTAATTCTATTTTCTTCCATAAGCTCCACCGTCACTGATACAATTATACTAAAAAATACATACTTTGTCTACCAACCTATTTATCATACCTATTGTTTTTTATAAACTCTCTAAGTATTTTTGTTAATGCTCTCTTCTCAATTCTAGAAACATAACTTCTAGAAATTCCAAGCTTTTTAGAAATTGTTTTTTGTGTTTCTTCATCTCTATTATTTAAACCATATCTTCTAATTAGTATTTCCTTTTCTCTAGGTGTTAATACATTAATATATTTTTTCAATAATACTATATTATCTTTCAAATCGATATCTGCAGCAAAATCCGGATTAGGAGTCTTTAAAACATCCATTATCGCTATTTCATTACCATCTTTATCATATCCAACCGCATCATTTATAGAAATATCATTGTTATAACGATTATTACTTCTAAAATACATAAGTATTTCATTCTCAATACATCTTGCACAATAAGTAGTTATTTTAACACCTTTATCAGATGAAAATGTATCTACTCCTTTAATTAAGCCAATTGTACCTATACTAATTAAATCATCTGATGAAACATATTTATTATCAAATTTTTTTATAATATGAGCAACCAATCTTAAATTATGCTCTATAAGTTTATTCCTATCATCCATATTACCATTCATTTTACCTTTAATACACTTTTCTTCTTCTTCAGGACTTAAAGGTTCCGGAAAAACATCGTTTGAATATGAACCAGTTAAACAAAATAGATTTTTTAAAATATCAAAAATATTAAAAAACATATAATCCTCCTAAAGAATTATATGTCTAATTTTGTCATTTAATTAGCTCATTTTCTTCTTTCTAAAAACCAAGTAATAAAAAGAAACGCCTAAAATTGAACCAAGTGTATCTATCAAAACATCTCTTACCTCACCTGACCTACCAGGAACAAATAATTGATGAATCTCATCACTACAAGCGTATAAAAAACAAATAAGTAAAGACAAAATAACCAGTTTAGTATTAATTGCCATATACTCACGTAATAAACTAATTACTAAAATTCCTAAAACCAAATATAAACTTAAATGAGCACATTTTCTTACTGGAAAAACTAAGTATTTTAAAACTTTTTCTTTCTCCTGAACTGATAAACTCTTTCCAGTAAATAACTCAACACTTCTAACAATTAAACCATCACTCTTTTTACTAGATTGAACAGCTTCCTCATTAGATAATAAAAATATCATCATCATCCATAATAAAACTAAAATAATTTTAATAACTTTTCTTATCATATATTACTCTCTTTAATTTTCTTTAAAGCAATAGCTTGATAAGCAACTTCTGTATCGTTAAAACCTAAGCTTTGATAACTCACATCGCCCTTTCCTAATATAAGAACTATGTCCTTATCTTTAGCCAGCTCAATGGCTTTATTTATTGCGTCTTTCCTATCTTCAACAAATGAATAATTATTATAAATATCTTTAATAGTTTCTAAAATATAAGAAACATTATTAACTACATCTTGATTATTATCATCATATGAGAAAATAACATGACTAGCTTGTTCACATAAAAGTCTACCAATACAATTTAACTGATCTATATCTAAATCCAAAGCTGATGAAAAGACAATATACTTATTATTTACATCCAAAGTATTTACAAACTCCATAACTTTAGAAATTGTATTAATTGTATGTGCATAATCAACTAAAACATAATATGTACTATTAGTATTTAAGAAATTCATTCTACCAGGTATCATAATGTTTCTTATTTTAGAAACAATATTATCTAACTTATAACCTAAAGTTAAAGCTGTAAGTATACTAGCAGCTAAATTATAAACATTAAATACCCCAAGTAAAGGACTAGTAATTTCAAATACTTCATCACCATACTTAAATTTAATTACTGTCTTTGTATCATATATTTTATAATCAACTATTTGTAAAGTACTATCAGCACTTCTACCATATGTAACAATTTTACCTTTGCAAAATACTTTAATAGTATTAAATACTGGATCATCACTATTTAAAATACTGTAACCCGTATCTTTAGTTTTATTAAGTATCATCATCATTGAATTATAGTAATTAATAAATTTATTATCATCCAAGTATTCATTAACTAAATTAGTAAAAATAGATATATCAAAATCAATTGATTGTAATTGTCCATTTGCTAAAACTTTATCATTACCTTCTATAATTCCATATTTACAACCAAATTTATTAAATTCATCCAAAGCACTATATATTTTATAAGAGTTCATAGCTTCCTTATCAGTATCTGAAAAAGCAGCACATCTTCTACCATTAGGTCCAATATAACCAGCCATATTAGCACCAAGAATACTTTGTAATATAAGCGAAGTACTAGTCTTTCCATTAGAACCCGTAATTCCTATCATCTGCATCTTTTTATCAGGAAAATCATAAAATTTCTGACATAAATAAGGATATTCTCTAACAGCATCAGGAACAGTTATTATTGGTATTCTATAGTCACTTAAAGATTTATTTGTAACTACTGCACAAGCTTCTTTTTTAATAGCCTCATCAAAATAATCATAATCAGAAATTTTTTCAATATTAAAAACAAACAAATCATCCTTAGAAATATCTGATATTTTATTTTTTATTCCTCTCACAACAATATCCGTACCAATACCTTGATATAAATCATTTAGTTTCTTCATCTTATTCACCTATACAAATTATACAGTAAATATTTTTTAAATAAAAGTTTTTTCCTTGATATACCTTTAATTTTACGTTAAAATTTATTTAGGTAAGGTGAACATAATGAAAACATTTATAATAGGTGCCGGTTCTGATTTAGGAGTCCATATAGATGGCTCTGCTCTAGGACCAGTTCAATTAATTAATGATATAAAAGGATTCTACAAAGGTGAAAGTGTAATTATTCTTCAAGATGAAAACATTTTAAAAAGTAGGAACTTATCAGACTTAAGAAAAAATGAATACGAATTAGAAGAATTTAATCAAAAGATATATCAAACTATAGAAGAAAAAATAAATGAAGATTACTTTCCAATTTTATTAGGCGGCGATAGTACTACCTCTATTCCTATAGCCCTAGCTAGTGCTAAAAAGCACGATAACATTGGCATGATATATTTCTCTCCATATGCAAGTTACAACACCTTTGATACTACTGTTACAGGTAATCTTAATGGTCTGTCTCTTGCTGCTATTACCGGCTACAAGAATAATGAATTAAGATATTATCATAAAGGTAATATTCCTCAAGCTACTAAAACTGTTGCTTTCGGTGTAAGAAATATTGAAGACTGGGAAAAAGATAATATTAAGTATTCTGGTCTTAATGTCATCACAAATGAAGATATAAAAACAAAAGGATTAGAAGCTGCTATTGAAGAAGCTTTCCAAATAGCACTTGATAAAACTAAAGGTGTACATATAAGTTTTAACTTATGTCTATTAGATCCCGGTATTGCCCCAGGCGTTTCTATTCCTGTATTTGATGGTCTAACCGAAGAAGAAGTAATGACCATAAACAAAGTCATTATAAAACATATTGATGATATTGTCTCATATGACATAGTTGAATTTAATCCATTACGAGATGCATCAAGAAAAACAGAACAAATTGCTATAAATCTTATAGCCCAAATAATTAGAGCTGTAGAAAACAAAAATAATAACAAATAAAAAGGTCTTATGAAAATCATAAAACCTTTTTTATTTTCCTAAATTTAGTTTGATTTTTTCTCTGGCTTAAACACCGTGTAACTAGCAATACCAACTATTGCAAGACATAATATCCAAATAAACGCAAATGCTGAAGTGTTAGGATTAGTTAATTTTCTAAAAGATACATAAATAACAACTTCTTCATCTGGCATTTCAAAACTATTATTAACAACTTTTACTTCCTTACCGGAAACAGTTGCAACTCTTAAACTAGCAACTGCATATCCCTCATCTGGAACAACAGTATACAAAATTTTCTCATTACCAGTAGAAAAACTCTTTGATACAGAAACTCTTCCAGATCCAGAAACAACATTAGTTTTTATTTGATATCCATCACCATATCTAAGTAAAAATGCTTGTGTCGTTGGATATGTTATTGTAGGTATTTTAGTTTCTGGAGAAGGTGCAGACATAATTCCATTTCATTATATTTATCCTCTAAATAATCATAATAGTCTTGCATACTAAACACAAAATCAAAACCTGATGTAATATTAGCTCCAAGTACCATAAATCCATCATTCAAATTAACAATTCTAGTTATCGCTGTAATAGTATTATTTAAATCAGTACTTTTAAATCCAAATGAATTATTAACATCAAAGTTAGCTAAATAATTAAAATTATTATCATAAATCTTAACATTTCCATATGCAGATACGCAATCCTTTATATAATCTCTCCCACTTTTATCCTGGCAAACTGAACTTTTGGATAATTCAATATCAAGAAAAGACACAAAATAATTATTACTTCTCTTAATCATACCAGTAACAAATCCAATATGTTCTTCTTGTTGATTATCTAATAAAGGTGTAGCCTTATAATTACTATCAATCTTAAACACATTAGATAAGTTTGCGATATAAAAACCAGTATCAGTCTTTTCTATAGTAGAAAGTAAAGACCAAATAATAGTACTAATATCATAATCAGAATTATCATCTGCCATAGTTATTTCATTTCTACTAACATTAAACTTACTGTCAACCTCATTAATTGTAGCTTTATTATCACCAAGTGTTAAATAATACAATTTATTATTTTCAATACAGACTTGAGTATTGATACTAATTAAATCTTCATCTATTTTCTTAACTAATTTAAAATTTTTATCATAAAAGTTCACTTCAAATAAAGACTCATCACCATCAATAATTCTAAGCTTTAAATCATTAAGAGCAAGCTCTGGATCAGTATTCGTATCACTTGTATTATCTTCTATATTCTTAAGTGTCTCATCTTTCCATTCCTCATACAATTCTAATAATTTAGCATTAAAAACTGCATAATAATCACCAAATTCATAAATTGTATATCCTTTTACATCTTTATTTGTACTTACTAATTTACCATCTTTATTATATTTTTTTAAGCCTTTAAGTCCAATGACACAAACATTATCTTCACTATCAGAAACCATTCCATAATAAAATGAAAATCCATCAGTAAACTTATCTTCCCATAATACATTACCATTATCATCATATTTAGTAATAGTAATAGTAGGTATAATATTATTTTCTACCAAATCAAATAAAACTAATAATCCTTGTTTTTTTGACTCAGTATCATTATCACCATAACTTCTATTTCTAGCTAAAGTATCTATAATTGGATCAATTACTTTAAGATCCGGCGAAAGACTAAGAACGACTACACCATCAGAAACTTGGCAAGCATTACCTGTTATTGTTCTTACATAATCCTTGCTATTATCACCCCATGTTTTTTTATATGACTCCCTATAGTTGCCAAAGGCTAAAGCACTAATTGGAAAAAACATCATAACTAATACTAATAGTATTGTTAAAACCTTAAGTTTTTTCATCATACTCTCCTCCTATCATATATAACTATTATAATATAATTTAAAAAAAACAAAATAAAAAAGGAATGAAATAAATTTCATTCTTCAACCACTTTGTGGTTGCTTTCTTTTGTTGTAAAATATTAATGTGATGTGATTATGATTTTATGTACTGAAAATGATAATGACTTTATTAAATATAAAGATAAAGTCAAAAATAGAAAAGTTACTTTTACTATTAAACAAATCTTTAAAGATTGGTGGAATAAATTTTTAAATAATTATCCTAATCTTAATATCAGAAATGTTGTATTTTCAAATGTTGAAAGAATGCTAAAATGTCAGTCATGGGATTTAGGCTATGCTATTTTTAAATGCCCTGAATGTGGAAAAGAAAAAATTGTTCCTCATACTTGTAAATCTAGAATGTGTTCTTCTTGTGGTAATAAATATAATAAACAACGTTCTACTTCTATTTTCTCAAAGTTATTCAAATGTAAACATAGACATGTTGTCTTTACTATCCCAGATGAACTAAGGTGTTATTTTAGACAGGATAGAAAAAGATTTAATCTTCTGTTTAAAGCCTCTTCTATTACTGTTAATTGCTGGTTTAAAGAAAAATATAAGAAAAAACAATTAATTCCTGCTTATATCTGTATTCTTCATACATTTGGTAGAAGTCTAATTTTTAATCCTCATATACATATGATTTTAATGGATGGTGGTGTTTCTAATAAATCAAAGGAATTTGTTAAAGTTAATTTCTTTTCCTATCCATCATTTAGAAAAAGATTTATGAAAGTCTTGTTAGATTTACTTGAAGATGATATTGGTAAAGAAGAATTTAGAAAAGTTAAGAAGGCCATGTATTTCAAACACAAAGAAGGATTCTATGTTTATGCTCCACCATCTAAATATAAATCTTATGTTGATTTAATTAAATATGTCTGCAGGTATGTTTCTAGACCTGTCATGGCTGAATCTAGAATCATTGATTACGATGGTACTTTTGTTACTTTTTGGTATCAGAGACATAATGATGATTTAATTATTATTGAAAAAGTTCATGCATACGAATTTATTTCTAGATTAATTGTTCATATACCTGATTATAACTTTAAACAAATTAGATTCTATGGTGCTTATCATAACTCTACTAAAATTACTATCGATATTCAAAAGTTAGTTTCTAAAGAAAAATCAGATTACCAAAAAAAATTAAATAAGTGGCGTTCAATGATTGTCATTAATTTTGAATCTGATCCAATTAATTGTCCAATTTGTAATAATACAATGATATACTATAATAGCATTTATACTTAATGGAGGTATATCATGAATACAGAGGAAAAAGAAATTAAGAAAACATTAAAAGGAGCTCAAGAATATTTTGGAAAAGATGAAAAAATTTACATTTTCAAATGTAAAAGATGTCACAAATTGGATCCAGTTCCCGATTTTATAGTAAATGAATACATGGGATTTTTAAAATTTATCAAAAAGAAAAGTACTCCCAAGATGGACTGTCCATACTGTGGTGGTACTATGTTACCTATTGATTTAAAAAATTAGAGTTTTTAGCTTTAATCTTTTTGATGTGGATTCAATTCTATTGAGTCCCTTTTTTGTTTAATAAAAAACTAAACGCACTTTCCTTATATATAAAAAAAGAGATAAAATCTCTTAATAATTTCTATCTCTTAAAAATGCTGGTATGTCAAAATCTCCATCGTCTGAATCATCACTATCTTGCAATACCTCAGTAGGTCTAAAATCTTCTTTACTTGGAGTACTTCTTCTAGTTTGTTGTGTATTACTAAATACTGGTTGTTCTTGAGCAGGAGCTGTTTGTGCTGCCTTTTTATTCTTATCAAAACCAGTAGCAATAACTGTAACAATAACTTCATCTGATAAGTTTTCATTAATAACTGAACCAAAGATAGTATTGATATCAGTATCAGCAGCAGCTCTAACTACTTCTGCAGCTTGTTCTGCTTCAAACAATGTTAAGTTAACTCCACCAGTAATATTTATAATAGCATCAGTAGCTCCTTCAATAGAAGTTTCAAGTAATGGAGATGAAACAGCCTGCTTAGCAGCATCTATTGCTCTATCTTCTCCCATACCTATACCAATACCAATGATTGCTTGTCCAGACTTTTCCATAACTGCTTTAACATCTGCAAAGTCCAAGTTAATAAGTCCAACAACTGCAATTAAGTCTGAAATAGATTGTACACCACGACGTAACACATTATCTACTTCTTTAAACGCCTCATACATTGGAGTTGATCTATCAATAATTTCTCTTAATCTATCATTTGGAATAACAATCAAAGTATCAACATGCTTTTTTAATTCTTCAATACCTGCTACAGCTTGTTTCATTCTTCTTGGGCCTTCAAAAGAGAAAGGTTTAGTTACTATTGAAACTGTTAAAGCTCCTAAACTTTGAGCTATTTCCGCAACTACAGGTGCAGCACCAGTACCAGTTCCTCCACCCATACCACATGTAACAAATACCATATCAGCACCAGTTAATGCTTCTTCTATTTCTTTCTTTGATTCTATAGCAGCTTCTTTTCCAATAGCTGGATTAGCACCAGCACCTTGTCCATCAGTTAAAGCAGCCCCAAGTTGAATTTTAACATCTGCTTTAGACTGATTCAAAGCTTGTTTATCTGTATTAGCGGCAATAAATTCAACACCTTTAACACCAGATTCAACCATTCGATTAACGGCATTACCACCACCGCCACCTAATCCAATGACTTTAATTGTTGTTACCATATCCATTTCTAATCCGCCTATCATCCTAGACCTCCTTAATTATCAAAAAAATGTCCAACTAACCTACTTACTATATTACCGTTAACAGTAACCTTTTGTCCAGTAGAAATTAAACTATCTTTATCATTATCACTAATCATATTATAGGTACGTCCCCTAAGTGAAAGTTTAGCATCAAAATACTTAATAGCGCCAAATGCACTACTATATTTATTATGTCTTAATCCTATAACCGAAATATTACATACTTTAGCTTCTATACCAAATATATTTTCAACTAAATATTGAAAACCAGCTAACTCACTTAATCCACCTGTTATAATTATATAACGTATTTCTCTTTTTGTTAAGTTTTTTATTTCATTTTTAGCAAGTTTTAAAATTTCCTCTATTCTTGCCTCAACTACTTTTGATATTCCAATTTGTGAAATTTCCTTTTCCTCATCTGCCATTGTCTTACATTGCATAACATCATTACTATCAGCATAACTACTACAAGCAACAGCAAAAGTTTCTTTTAATTTACGACTGTCATTCAAATGCAATTTAAAAATATAAGAAATATCTTGATCTACATTAAAACTACCAATAGGAATAACTGCATTATTAATTTGTATTCCTTTATTAAACACTGAAATATTAGTACTCTTCTCTCCTATATTAATAACGGCTCCAGCTACATCAGAATTACTTTTGTTTTGAATAGTATAATAATCTCCTGTAGAACTATAAGCCATATCAATAGTTTCTAAACCAGCTAATTTTAATACTTGTAGTATTCTATATAAAGGTTCTTTAGGTAAAGTACTAACTACAACTTTAGCTTCCAATGATTTACCAGCCATACCTTTAGGATCTTTAATATTTTCCTTATCATCAACTGTAAAACTAATAGGTGACGCTGTAATAACTTCATATTCCTCATCAATATGCCCAACAAGAGCATCTTTTAAAACATTTCTAACATCAGTACCTGTAATACATTCATAGTCATCAACATCACAAGAACCAACAACAATACTCATATGACATCCAGCTGGCGGAATACAAGCAATAACTTTAGAAATTTTAATACCAAGCATAGCATTAACTTTCTTAACAGCATTCTTAACACTAGAAACAGCTAATTTAGTATCTTCTATTTGACCAGACTTAATACCTTGTGATTTACTACTAACACTAGCTAACACATGAAAAGAATTATTATGCTTTTCACATACCACAATTTTAATACTATTAGTACCTAAATCAATCGAAGTATAAATATCACTCATTCTAGCATCTCCTATTCTTAAATTTAATTATACTATAAAATTATAATTTGTAAAACACATTTCAAGAATTATTTTTCTTCATCAAAAACATAGATATCAAAAAAATCAATATTTCCAATTTTTTTACCATTATCTATAACATAATTCAATGCTTGTTTATCAGACTGTTTAATTGGAGATAATTCGCTTTTATCAACCAAGAATATAGAATTTTTTCTTTGTTTTATTTCCTTTAACAACTTATCACTACCGTTATATCCAAAATTGCCAGCATTAATTAAATCAATATAAGATATCTTCATATCATTAATAAGTCTAAAATAATATCCATTAGAATTAAGAAAAACAAATTCCCTATCACTATTTTTCTTTATATAATCATTAACTTTATTAGTAAATAATATTGAGTCATAATCAATAAACCTATATTCAAAATGTTTAATATTATTTGGATAAATAATCTTACCCTTAAACCTAGAATCCATCAAAAGTACAGCTGCAAAAAGAATAATAGATATCCCAAAAAGACCTGGTTTAATAATATCTTTCTTTACCATTGACAAAATTAGTATTAAAAATGCTAAAAATGCCACCATAAAATGATAAATATCAAATAAAGGTATCATTATACTATAAAAAGCTAAAACATAATAATTAACCAAATTTTTCCTATCTTTAATAATAAAATATATTGTAATTCCAATCATTATAATAAACAACAAAAAGTATATATTGAATGCTTTACCATTCTCACTAGCAAAATCAAAAAGACCTAATATACATAAATCAATAAATGGCATCAGACTCTTTGTAACTACTAAATAAATAACAAATATACATAAAGGAACTATAAAGCCTAAAAATCTTCTTCCTATCTTTTTTAAATCTTTAATATAATAT
>CAVKJF010000029.1:0-13268 GCA_963656615.1 bacterium
AAATTAGAACTATTGTTATAATAACTCTTATTCTTCTTATATTATCAGCACAAGTTATTTCTGCTAAAACTCTATCTCTATCAGGAATAACTATAACTGTTGATGCCGGACATGGCGGAAGAGACCCTGGCACAACATATGGAAAAATATATGAAAAGGATATTAATCTAGAAATTGCTAAAAAGCTAGAAAAGGAACTAGCAAGCAATGGTGCAACTGTATACATGACAAGAACTGCAGATGTAGATCTTTCTTCAATATATGATTCAAAAAAGAAACGAGGAGACCTGTATCGTCGCCTACTTCTTATAAAAAAGAACAATAGTGATTTATACATTTCAATTCATATCAACTGGTACAATAATCCATCATATAAAGGTGCAGAAGTACTATATAATCCTATAAATGAAAATAATAAAATTCTAGCCGACTGTATTATGAAAGAATTTCAAAATGAACTAAATAGTACTAGAACTGTTAAAAAAACAGATTTATACATGTATAGAAATACAACTGTACCTGGAGTACTAGTTGAAACGGGTTATTTATCAAACTATTCTGAAAGAACACAATTACTTAATCCGGACTATCAAGAAAAACTAAGTAAAACTATAACCGCGGGTATTAAATCATACTTAAAAGAAATAAGTACCTTCAAACTTCTTTAATCAAATAAACATCAAACTACAAAAAACACCCTAATAAAGCTAATTATCTATTGTAAAAAACTTGAATTCAAGCTATAATTAGCATAGAGCATAAAGAATAAGAGGGTGATTTCTAGTGATAGTTCGATTAATCAAAAAGACTAAAATATACAACTTTACACTACCAACTAAAATAGCCGGAAACTATTGGATAACTGATAATGATTATTTAGGAAACACTAGAAATCTAATCAATGTAGAAGAGTTTGAAGGTCATTGGAAAATTAAAAGTGACTTTGAAACAAAAATTATGCTAGGTGAGAATGAAATAGAATCAGCTATATTGAATGAATATAGTCTTTTCTTCTTGAAAATAAATACTGATAATGAATACGTCATATTATATTGTTCTCCATCAATTGAGCCAAATATAAATCGTCTTCATTTAAGAGGCGACTGTGAAATAATTATCGGTAATGATCCACAGTCAACAATTTGTTACAACTACCCATTGGTATCAAGACAACAAACTAGGTTAATATACAATAAAGGTGGCTGGGTAGTTCAAGACTTAAATAGTAAGTATGGTACTTATGCAAATAATGAAGCCGTAACTTCAAAACCATTAGAATATGGTGACATTGTTTTTATCATGGGTCTTAAAATAATAGTCTTAAAAGACTCACTTATTATTAACAGAATAAGTAATTTAGTAAACTATGACCAAAGAGTTTTAGAACCAGATCACCCTTGGGTACAAAATCAAACAGAAATGGATAATCCAGATGAGGAAAATGTTGAGTTCTACAAAGAAGACGATTATTTTTATCGTGCTCCAAGATTTAAAACAAAAATTGAACCTATAAATGTTAGTATCGATACTCCACCTGGAAAAACAGAAGAAGATAAAACACCTTTAATATATACCGTTGGTCCGATGCTATCAATGTCAATGATGTCTGCAGCCTCAGGTATAACTGCTATTCAAGGACTTGCTGATGGTTCACAGGATCTTAAAACAGCGGCGCCATCATTAATTACTACTGGTGTGATGCTTTCAACAATGATTTTATGGCCAAGTCTAACAAAGATGTATCAAAAGAAACAAAATATTAAAAAAGAACAAACACGACAAGAAATGTATGCTCAATATATTAATTCTAAAAGAACTGAAATACAAGAGGCAATGAAAAATCAACGTCAAATATTAGTTGATAATTACCTTCCAATTCAAGAAACAAAAGAAATTATATATAATAAGAAAAGAAATCTTTGGGAAAGAGAAATAGATCAAGCTGACTTCTTAGATTTAAGATTAGGAATTGGTTCAACTGAATTAGCAGGAACTATAAACTTTCCACAAGAGCACTTCTCAATAGATTCTGATAATCTTCTTCAAGAAGTATACAAATTAGGTGCAGAATCTAGGATGCTAGAAAACGTTCCAATATCAATTTCATTTGTAGAAAAGAATGTTTCAGCTATCATTGGTACGGCTGAAAACAAACAACAATTCATAGAAGGCCTTATTCTTCAAATGATTGCATATCACAGTTATGAAGATTTAAAAATAGTTTTATTAACAAACGAAAAAAATGCTAGTAAATGGGAATACTTAAAAATCTGTCCACATTGTTGGAGTAATGATAGAACAACACGATACTTCGCTACAAGTATAGATGAGGCAAAAGAAATATCACTAGCCCTAGAACAAGAATTACAATCTAGAAAATACAAAGATGTTTCTGAAGGCAGAGAACTAAATAATATTGATTATAAAAAGTATAAACCTTACTACATAATAATTACTGATGACTTTAAATCAGTTCGCGATGTAGAACTTGTAAAAGATGTTTCAGGACTAGAATTAAATGTTGGATTTAGTTTATTAGTTATAAGTCCAAGATTAGTTAACTTGCCAAATGAATGTAAAACTTTCATAAGCATTGGTGATAAAAAGTCAGGAGTATTCGAAAATGAATTAGTATCAAACAAACAAAAAGAGTTTGTTGCAGATGTTGATCCTACTTTAAATATGTATGAATGCTGTAAAATTCTAGCAAACATTCCAATAGATATCGCTAAGGAAAATCAAGTCCTTCCAATGAGCCTAACTTTCCTAGAAATGTATAATGTCGGAATGATTGAACAATTAAATATTCTAAATCGTTGGAAATCAAATGACCCAACAAAAACACTTCAAACACCAGTTGGTGTGGATAAAACAGGAGAACTATTTAAATTAGATTTACACGAAAAAGCTCATGGACCACATGGCCTAATCGCTGGTATGACTGGTTCTGGTAAATCAGAATTTATAATTACCTATATCTTATCCATGGCAATAAACTATCACCCTTACGAAGTATCATTTGTACTTATCGATTACAAAGGTGGAGGTTTAGCCGGAGTATTCCAAAATAAAGAAACGGGTATGAAGTTACCACATTTAGCTGGTACTATAACAAACTTAGATACCGTTGAAATGAATCGTTCCTTAGCTTCAATTCAAAGTGAACTTCGTAAAAGACAAAGAATGTTCAATGAAGCAAGAGATAAATTAGATGAAAGTACAATTGACATTTATAAATATCAAGCCTTATATAGAAAAGGTTTAGTAGATAGGCCTATATCACATTTATTCATCATTTCTGATGAGTTTGCCGAGTTAAAAGACCAAAGACCAGAATTCATGGACCAATTAATATCAACAGCACGTATCGGTCGTTCTTTGGGTGTCCATCTTATTCTAGCAACACAAAAACCAGCCGGAGTAGTTAATGATCAAATCTGGTCAAACTCTAAGTTCCGTGTCTGCTTAAAAGTACAAGATAAATCAGACAGTATGGATATGATTAAATGTCCAGATGCTGCTTCATTAAAAAATGCCGGACGTTTCTTCTTACAAGTTGGTTATAACGAATTATTTGCTCAAGGACAAGCTGCTTGGGCAGGAGCACAATACTATCCAGCTGAAAAAAGAAAGAAAAAAGTAGATCAAAGTATTAACTTCATTGATAATACTGGCAACAGTATAAAGAGTTTGGACAACAAGCAAAATGAAGTTCAAGTTGCATCAAAAGGTGAAGAAATAACAAATATTATTAAATACATAGTTGAAGAAGCAAAACAAACATCAGTTAGTATTCCACAATTATGGCTAGATAGAATTCCAAATTATATATATGTTGAAGACTTAAAAGCTAAATATAACTATCAAGCAAAAAAGAACAGTATCAATCCAATCATTGGTGAGTATGATGATCCAGATAACCAAAGACAAAATGTTTTAACACTACCTTTATCATCAGGTGGTAACGCTATTATCTATGGTTCAACAGGTTCTGGTAAAGAATTAATGTTATCAACAATTATATATTCTGCTATAACTACACATGATTCTTCAGAAGTTAATTTCTATCTTCTAGACTTTGGTGCAGAAACTCTAACAATGTTTAGAAATGCTCCACATATTGGCGAAGTATTATTATCTGGAGAAAGTGAAAAAATAGCTAATTTATTCAAACTAATTGCCCAAATAATGGACGAAAGAAAGAAAATATTTGTAGACTACAATGGATCATTTGATTTTTATATAAACCATGGTGGAAAACAAATACCATTAATTGTTGTTGCGATAAATAATGTTGAAGGATTCCTTGAATTATATCCGGACTATGAGGATGTTTTAGGACAAATAACAAGAGAATGTCTAAAATATGGTATTGTCTTTGTTCTAACAACAAACGGACCTAACACTATTAGATATCGTCTACGTCAAAACTTTGGTCAAAACATTGTCCTACAATTTAATGACCCTTCTGATTATGCTAGTGTTCTTGCTGGAGTACGTAAAAAGGAACCATCAAAAGGATTTGGTCGAGGATTAGTAGACCTAGATGGCATTTTCGAATTCCAAACTGCATACTCATTTAAAGAAGAAAAGATGACTGATTATATCAGAGTTATTTGTAATAAATTAAATAAAATATGCGAATATAAAGCTAAGAAAATACCTGTATTGCCAGAAACAGTTACTCAAGAATACTTATTGCCAGCACTCCGTGGTATATTATCAATTCCAGTTGGCGTACAAAAGGAGACTCTAGAAATCGCAAGTATAAGTTTAAAAAATGGTATTTACGTAATTACAGGCGAAGATATAACCTCTTTACAACCATTCTTAACCGGATTGTCTAAAATGCTTTTAAAAATACCAAGTAGCAAATGCATTATGTTAGATGCTCTTAGTATACTATCTGATAATCCACCAAGTGATGTTACTTACGACAAAGGAAATTGTACAACTGGTGTAGAAGAGGTAACAACAGCAATATACACTAAACAGGTTGAAAATACAGAAGATCCTGTAATTTGTATAATAACTGGTATAAGTACACTTCTATCAAAATTAGATGCTGTTAAAAAAGGTGAGTTTACAACTAACATAAATGAGGCTGCGAGACTAGGAACAATCAAATTTATCTTTGTAGAAACAATAGATAATATCAAGTCACTTAACTATGAAGCTTGGTTTAAGGCAAATATTGACTTATCTGAAGGAATCTGGATAGGAAATGGAATTAGTAATCAATTTACACTAAAAGTAACTACAAATTCTCGTTTACTAAGAGCCGAATTAGAACCAAACTTTGGATACGTAATAACAAAAGGAAAAGCTGCTGTTACTAAGTTCCTTTCAGACGAGTAGGAGGTAATTATGAATAAAAATAAAATATTAATATGTTTATATATTCCTCTAATAGAAAAGAAATATGACTTATATATTCCAATTAATAAAAAGGTTGGTACAATAAAGAACTTAATAGAAGAAGGTCTATTAGAAATAACAGAAAATGATTATGTCATTAGTCCAGAAACTAACTTTTATAGTAAAGACACTGGTCAAGTATATGACGTTAATCAAACTGTAAAAGATACTGATTTAAAAAACGGCTCAAGAATAATTCTTGTATAGGAGGTACTTATGACAGAATATGAACAATATGTCGATGCTGTTAACAAAATATATAGCTACTTAGAAATGATGAAAACAGTATGGACAGATCAAGATAATATTAGTTATCTAGACAATCTAGAAACTTATAAACAAGTTGTAATAAATAATGCTAATATATTTGATCCAAATAAAAAAGCACCAAACGGAATGGAGGAGTTAGGAAATGACTAATGAATCTATAAGCATAGACCAAATAGCTGTAGAATTAAACAAAAATGCCGAAACTATCAGGAATCTAGCTCAAGGTAAAGATGCCGTCCAACTAATAGAATTTGTTGATGCTGTAGTAGACTATTCTAAATTTATAGAAAATACTATTGAATTAGAAAAAGCTGCTGACAAGGCTCTTCAAGGATTAATTGATTTAAAAAAATAAGAACTTTCAAATTACGAAAGTTCTTTTCTTATACTTTATTTTATTTGATTTACTAAAAATCTTTTAATAATTTTATTGTGTTTGACCTATTTACGCCTCTTTTATATATCTATTTAAAGTAACCTTAGGAAAATAGTATTTCAAAATATTAGCGTAGTCACAACCATTTTTAGCTATCTCATTAGCACCAAAGATACTAAGTCCATAAAAATAACCAAAACCTAAACAAATAAATCTTATATAGTCTTTATTAACAATAATATTTATTGCTCTAGACTTAATATTTAACATTTTAACTATATCATCACCAATGAATACAGATTCATCAACTTGTAATTTATCAACAAATCCATTTTCATCAAGAGACAATGCCTTAATAGTACTATCACCAGTAATTTTAGTCTTAAGTAATTTGCTTAAGTCACTATAATTATAATCTTTAATATTAACATAGTAAGGAGAAGCCATATCCCAACTACTAGAAACTTCTGAAAGATATCCATATTTATTAGAACTTAAAGTTCTTCCATTATTACAATAATGTGTAAAAGGTAATATATAATAATTATTATAAGTTAAAAATAAACAATCAGTATCTTTAACTGCTTCCTCAAGCATCTTTAAAATATCATCAAAGTCACTGAACCAAGACAATTTATAATATGATAATGGTCTATAATTAACAAATTCATTAAAAGATAATATTATTCTTTTCTCACTCATCTCTTTAAAAGCATAAGTTCTATATAAAATAGCTAAAGCTTTTAATGTCTCTATTTCAATACCTTTATAATACCTACTAGCTAAACATCCGAGTAAATATTCTTTCAAAGATATTTCAATTGTAGCTTCATTTTCTAATTTTATAGTTACCAAGTATTGTTCATTAGAATAATATAAATCTTCTTTTAATACTTCTATTTCAACATCATTCTTACTAATATCTAATGCTTTAACAACAATACCATCTATAACTAAATAAACTTTATTTCCATTATAGTCAATTCCATTATTCTTAACAAAATTCTTGGTTCTTCTAGTTATCTCCATATCTGAAGAGTTAAACCCGATCTCTTTTGAAAACTCATAACTCATAGTTAAATACAAGTATAAAATATCTTCCATTCCATTATTTCTAATTTCATATTTATAAAACATAATTATCACCTAGAAATAGTATGGAATTTATAAATTAAAATATACAAAAAGAACTTAAAATTCGAAATATTTAAGTTCTTTATTCAACTCACAGTCAAGTCCTGTAATATAACTTTTATTAACAAATACTTTTTCCAATTCTATATCTTTTCCATTTATATAATCAAAACTAGCACATATCATCACTTTTGCTAACTTAAGAGCTCTTAAGTACAAATCTAAAAAGCTTTCTTCACTAGTTAAATTATAATCACAAGGATTACGCCATAATTTATGATTTTCATTTAAAAAGTTATGTCTATCATTTAAAGGATAATGATAACTAATAGCTTCAAATCTAAAAACACGTTTACTAGTAAAGGTATCAGCTAATTTATAAAAAAACTTCTTAATACCATATCTATCTTGTCTAAATATAAATATAGAGTTTCTCATTTGCTTTAATGACTTATAATATATTTTATCCATATTATCTATATCAAATGTTTCTTTAAATGTATATTTAATTGTATCATTAAGTTCATTTGAAAATTTACTTGTATCAAAACTAAACTTACTTATATTAAATTTATATGGATTAATCGATTCTCTTCTTTTAATCATATCATTATCTAAAAAATTCTCCATAAATGTATGTACATTATTATATTTATATGTACTTTTATCATTTTTATTAAAATAACCTGTCTTATAGTAAATATAAGGATGTACAGTAGAATCTAATACATAGTGACAAATAGTTCCAACTAAAAATGAATTAACATCTATATCTTCTGTATAATCATTTTCTTTAATATAATTAATTAAGTTAATAAAAAACTCTTGTGTTTTACTAGTATGAAAGTACTTTTGAAAATCCCTTATTTTTTTACCTGGCAATATACTAAATAAATTGTAAAACATTAATGAATCAGTACTTTGACCAAACGTCTTTAAACGATTAACATCAAGCTTGTTTTTAATTTCTTTTGGTAATATATCATTTAAATCTTGTGCAAAGTAAGCATGAACAGCTGTTGCTGGCATAAACGAACCCTCCTAATCATATAAAGTATAATATGAACATTCCCTGAACTAGTAACAATTATATCATAGTTTTTAAAATTTTCATATTTTTACCATACTTTACCCTAAATGTTATGGTATAATCTATAATAGGTGAGATTATGATAGAGAAACAATTTAAAACCTTAGATGAACAAATCGAAATATTTAAGCATAAGGGATTAGTGATTGAAGATGAAAAATATGCAAAAGAAGTCTTATTACGAGAGAACTATTTCTTTATTAATGGTTATCGTCATCTGTTTTATAAGTCATCAACAGAAAAGGTATTTATTAAAGGTACAACGTTTGAGGAATTATATAGCTTATTCTTATTTGACCGTTCATTTAGAAATGTCTTATTCAAATACTTATTGGTAATTGAAAATAACTTAAAGTCAATTACTTCATATCAATTATCTAAAAAGTATGGATATAAGGAAAAAGATTACTTGAGAGCTAAGAATTTTACCCAGATTCCAGATCGCCAAAGACAAGTAAATGACCTTATTAAAAAAATGAAAAGACAAATAAGAATAAATGGTTCACAACACAGTGCAACATCTCATTATGTTTCTAATTATGGATACATACCTCTTTGGATTTTAGTTAAAGTACTATCTTTCGGTGTAGTTAGTGAAATGATAACAATACTAAAACCAGAAGACCAAAGAGACATAAGTAACATATATGGAATTTCAACAAATGACTTTACTACATATTTACCAATTCTTGCTAATTATAGAAATCTTTGTGCCCATGAAGATATTCTATATGAAAACAGAACTCAAAAAGGAATAAATGACACAATATATCATAAGTTACTAAATATTCCAAAAGAAGATAATGAGTATATATATGGAAAGCATGACTTATTTGCTTTAATAATTATCATGAAACAGATGCTTTCAACTGAAGAGTTTAAAAATATGACTTTTGAATTAGAACATATTGTACAAACTCTAAATTATAATCTAACCAGTATAAAAATAGATAAAGTATTAAATACTATGGGATTCCCAATAAATTGGGAAGAATTAGCTAAGATAGAGAGGCCGATGTTTAATGAAGAAAAAGAACAATGATACTATTAAATTATTGCCTATAATTGTTTTTTCATTCGTAATTGGAGGACTAATTACTTTGTCAATTTTAAGATGGACTCCAATTTTAGATCAAATAATAGGTAATAGAAATACTGTAATAACAAAAAATGGAACACAAGTATATGAAAAATCATCTCTTGCTGCATCTGTTGAAAAAGTATATGATGCTGTAGTAGTTGTAGAAGGATATCAAAGAAATCAACTAGCATCAACTGGTACAGGTTTTGTTTATAAAACAGATGACAAGTATGGATATTTATTAACAAATCAACATGTTATATCTGGACAAGAAAAAATTAATGTTTTATTTACTAATGGACAAGAAGTTGAAACTGAATTATTAGGTAGTGATGAATACTTAGATTTAGCTGTACTAAGAATACCTAAGGAATATGTAACTTTAGTCGCAACAATAGGTAAAAGTGAAGACATGAGTTTAGGAGACACTGTATTCACTGTTGGATCACCATTAGGCTCAGACTACTATGGAAGTGTAACTTCAGGAATATTATCTGGAAAAGATAGAATGGTTTCAGTAGCTGTTTCTAATTCTAGAAGTAATGACTGGGTAATGCGTGTTCTTCAGATTGATGCATCAATTAATCCAGGTAACTCCGGTGGACCATTATTAAATGTAAATGGTGAAGTGATTGGAATTTGTTCTATGAAATTAGTTGATGATGAAATAGAAGGTATGGGATTTGCTATACCAATAGAATATGCTATGAATCATGCTGAGTCATTAGAAAAAAATGAAAAAATAGAATGGCCAGTATTAGGTATAAGAATGGTAAATGCAACTGATACTACAACATTAAGACAATACAACATATCTGTTGACAAAGATATAACATATGGCGCTGTTATACTAGAAACAGATAAAGATTCGGATGCTGAAAAAGCCGGACTTAAAAAAGGTGATGTTATCATAAAAGTAAATGATACAAAAATAAAAGATCATGCTTATTTAAGATATGAATTATACCAACATCAAGTTGGAGACACAATAAATGTAACTTATATAAGAGATGGTAAAGAACATACAGTAAAGGTTACTTTGACAAAAAGTTAAAATTATTGCAGTAAAACAAGTAATATTAAAACAATTAAATGAACATACACTTTTTCGTTAGAGTGTGTGTTTTTTTATATATTAATTTTTGCAATTTTAGAATGATAAACTGAATGTGTAATTATAATGTAAATTGTAATGTTAAGTTTACATAGTTAATATATACAAAGATTGTCAACTGAGCCTAGTGTGTTTTACAATTGTTCTTTAATAAAGACTAGTAGTTAAATCGCTTGGTTTACAGCTGTATGTCCAATAATGTTACGACAAATAAATAACAAAGTATAAGATTGATTGAGTTACAATAAAAAACAACTGTCTAATTATGTAACATACTTTAATATTTGTAAAATGGATGTTATAATAAAATTGAGGGATCGAGTATGAGTGTATTAAGAAGTAACAATTTATCAACTGACAACTGCTGTAAAATAAATACAGTCTATTTGTGTCTATAAAATAAAGGGACTAATATCCCTTTTTATTGTGTAATTAGGAGGTAAAATGGAAGTAAAAGGAAAAAATCTACGTTTGATAGTAATGGATAATTTTGAAGAATTTGGTAGAAAGGTTGATGGTCATTTAAAAGTAATGCGTCATATAGAGGATGAAGATGCTACATTTATAGTACCTGTAAAGATAACTAGATTTTCATCAGGTGAGGGCAAAGCAGAAATAATGGATACTATAAGAGCACAAGACGTCTATATTTTAACTGATGTAATGAATTATGATTGTACTTATAAAATGCGTGGATTTGTTAATCATAAAAGTCCAGATGATCATTATCAAGAATTAAAAAGAGTAATTTCAGCAATGGATGGAGCTGAAGATAGTTTAAAAGTAATTATGCCTTTCTTATATGAAAGTCGTCAACATAAAAGAAAAGGTAGAGAATCAAAAGACTGTTCTGAAATGTTACATGAACTAGAATTTTCTGGAGTTGACTCATTTATAACATTTGATGCTCATGATCCAAGTATCAGAAACGCTCTACATAATTGTTCTTTTGATAGTATTTACCCAACATATTCTATATTAAAAGAATTTATAGAAAATGAACAAATTGATTTTGACAACTTATTAGTTGTAAGTCCAGATACTGGTGCTGTAGATAGAGCTGTCTATTATGCTGAAATGCTAGGAACAGATGTAGGTATATATCACAAAAGAAGAGATATGTCTAAAGTGGTTAACGGTAAGAACCCAATTGTTGCTCATGAGTATTTAGGAGCTCCAGTAGAAGGAAAAAATGTTATCGTTGTAGATGATATGATAGCCTCTGGTCAATCAATATTAGAAGTTGCTGAACAACTTAAAAAACGAGGAGCTGAAAATATATATTTAATTGCGTCTTTTGCACTATTTAGTGACGGAGAAAAAAGTGTACAAGCATTTAATGAGGCCTATGAAAACGGAATATTTACAAGATGCTATACAAGTAATTTATGTTATATGCCAAAAGAAGTAGAAGAAAAAGACTGGCTAAGAGTAGGAGACTGTTCAAAATATGTTGCTAAATTAATTGATACCTTAAATAAGCATGAATCAATTAGTCCATTGTTAGACAGTAAAGAAAAAATTCTAACTAAAGTAAGAGAGGCAAAAGCAAAAAATAATTAATTTGTGTTATAATTATAATAGGAGGAATGATATATGAGTAGAACAGTAGGAACTGTAGTAAGAGGAATAAGAACACCTATAATTAAAGAAGGTGATGACTTAAAACAAATAGTTATTGATTCAGTATTAAATGCTAGTAAGCAAGAAAATTTTGAATTCAATGACCGCGATATTATTGCTATAACAGAAGCAGTACTAGGAATTAGTACTGGAAATTATGCTACTATTGATAATATTGCTAAAGATGTAAAAAGTAAATTTAAAGGTAGTCATATTGGAATTGTATTTCCTATATTAAGTAGAAACCGTTTTGCAGTATGCTTAAAAGCTTTTGCTAGAGCAATGGATAAGATAACTATGTTATTAAGTTATCCATCAGATGAAGTTGGAAATGATATTCTAGACAAGGAACGTTTAGAAGAATCTGGAATAAACCCATACTCTGATGTAATTAGTGAAAAAGAGTACACTGAAAAGTTTGGCGATTTTAAACATATCTTTACAGGTGTAAACATGGTTGATTTTTATCGGGAAGTTGCTGAAAGTGAAAACTGTGAAATAGAATTTGTTTTTAGTAATAAACCAGAAGAAATTGTTAATTATACAAAAGAAGTCTTAGCATGTGATATTCATACTAGATTTCAAACTAAGAAAAAATTAGAAAAAGCTGGTTGTCAAACCGTTCTTGGAATGGATGATATTTTAACTACTAGTGTTGACGGATCTGGATATAATAGTAAATATGGTCTTTTAGGCTCTAATAGAGCAACTGAAGACAAAGTAAAATTATTCCCAGAAGCTGGTGAAAAACTAGTATATGATATTCAAGAAGAGTTAAAAAAGATTACTGGTAAAACAATAGAAGTAATGATCTATGGTGATGGAGCATTCAAAGACCCAGTTGGAAAAATTTGGGAATTGGCTGATCCAGTAGTTAGTCCGTTCTACACAAAAGGATTAGAAGGTAGCCCTAATGAATTAAAATTAAAGTATTTATCTGATAATAAGTACAGTAATTTAAAAGGTGAAGAATTACAGGCTGCTATAAGAAAAGAAATAGAAGAAAAAGATAAGAATTTAAAAGGAAAAATAGAAACACAAGGAACTACTCCAAGAAGATATACAGACTTAATTGGATCATTATGCGATTTAACATCTGGTTCTGGAGATAAAGGAACACCAGTAGTATTTATTCAAGGATATTTTACAAATTATGCAGACT
>CAVKJF010000030.1:0-12190 GCA_963656615.1 bacterium
TTTACTAATTGCATCATCATACTTCATCTTCATTAAAGGTAACTTAATATCTATTCCTCTAATTTCTTTAAATACATGAGCAATTAATCTTTCTGTAAGATCCATAACATCATCTTGATCTACAAAACTCATTTCCATATCCACTTGTGTAAATTCAGGTTGTCTATCGCTTCTTAAATCTTCATCTCTAAAACACTTAGCTATTTGAAAGTATCTTTCAATTCCACCAACCATTAGTAATTGTTTAAATATCTGTGGTGACTGAGGAAGTGCATAGAACTTTCCTTTATTAACACGACTAGGAACTAGGTAATCTCTAGCACCTTCAGGTGTAGATTTACAAAGTACTGGTGTTTCAACTTCTAAGAAATTATTTTTATCTAAAAAGTTTCTAATTGCCATAGTAATCTTATGTCTTGTAATTAAATTATTAGTAACAGTTCTTCTTCTAATATCTAAATATCTATATTTTAATCTTGTATCTTCTAAAGCAGTAGTATCATCACTAATTTCAAATGGTAAATCATTACTAGAATTTAATAATTCAATTTCAGATAATTCAATTTCAATATCTCCTGTTGGAATATTTTTATTCTTAGATTCTCTTTCACTGACAATACCTTTTACTTTTATAACTGATTCACTCTTTAAAGAAGAAGCGATTTCATAACACTTTCCTTCTCTCGCAACTAACTGAACTATTCCAGAACGGTCTCTTAAATCTATAAAACAAACTCCACCTAAGTCACGTTTCTTTTGTACCCAGCCATATAAAGTAACTTCTTTACCTTTATCAATAAGTCTTAAACTATTATTTTCAATTTCTTTCATAAATTTTTACCTCCTTAATGTTTGCAAGAACATCCATGATGACAAGAATCTTCATCATCAGAACATCCTCCGTCGCAGCAACAACCATCTCCGCATTCATCATCACAGTCACCATGACAACATCCATCATCACAGCAGTCATCATCTAATGAAGTTATTTTTTCATCTAAATAATATAATAAAGCATCCAAACTAATTATTTCTTCTTCTTTTGTTTTATTATTCTTAATTTTAACTTCATTATTATCTAAATCTTCACTATTTAAAACACATATAAACTTAGCGTTTAATCTATCAGCTTGTTTAAATTGAGCTTTTAATCCTCTACCAGTGTACTCAGTATCAACAATAAATCCAGCCATTCTTAATTCTTGTGCTAAATAAGTTGCATACTTCTTTTCATCATCATTAACATACATTAAAAATAAATCTATATCTTCAACTATCGGTAATTTAACTTTTTCAAGTTCTAAAGCCATAACAAGTCTACCAATACCTGATGCAAATCCAACACAAGCAGTCTCTGGTCCATCTAATTGACTAACTAAACCATTATATCTTCCACCTGCACCAATGACATTATTAGATCCAAATCCTGCAACTTTAGCCTCTATTTCAAAAACAGTATGATTATAATAATCAAGTCCACGAACAATTCTAGGATTAATTTCATACTTAATTTGCATAATGTCTAAGTATTCTTGAACTTTTTCAAATCTATCTCTACTCTCATCATTTAAATAATCTAAAGTAGTAGGAGCATTTTTTAATATTTCGTTATCAGCATCAACTTTACAATCTAATATTCTTAATGGATTCTTTAAAAGTCTTTCTTGACAGTCTTCACAAAGCTCTTTTACATGAGGCTTAAAATATTCTATTAAAGCTTCACGATAAGCATTACGACTTTCACTATCACCTAAACTATTAAGATTAACTTTAATTTCTTTTAATCCTAACATTTTATATAAATTTACTGCTGCACTAATAATTTCAGCATCAGACATTGGATCATCAGTTCCAAGTATTTCCATACCAAATTGTGTAAGTTCTCTATCTCTACCAGCTTGAGGTCTTTCATAACGATACATTGTACCATTATAATAAACTTTTACAGGTTGATTAGCATCACCATACATTTTATTTTCAATATAAGCTCTAACAACACCAGCAGTACCTTCTGGTCTTAAAGTAATTTTTCTACCAGATTTATCTTCAAAATCATAACTTTCTTTAGAAACAATATCTGTAGTTTCTCCCACACCTCTATGAAATAATTCTGTAGATTCAAATAATGGTGTTCTAATATAAGTATAATTATACTTCTCCATTAATGCATCAATAACACCATCAACATATTTCCATATCTTAGCTTCACGTCCATAAATATCGTTACAACCCTTTTGTCTTTGTATCATAAATTCCCTCCTAAAATAAAAAGGTGCCACCGCCAAAGGATGAATTAAAAATTCATGGTGCCACCTTATTTTATACTCTTAATACTTTATAACGAAGTAACCCGCTTCTTTTTTTTATGAGATGTCTTCAATTTCTAAATATAAGTATTTTCACCAGCCATACTCTCTCTAAAAATATTTATAAAATCTACTCTTTCCCAAGAAGATATACCTATTATAGCACACTTTTAAAAAAATGTTTCTTATTTTTTCATAAAAGTATCCATTCTTTTAACTAAACATTTATTAGCTTTATTCTTAGAAAAGCCAATAGACGTTAAACTACTACTATCAAATTCTTTAGCTCGTAAACTAAACCAGTCATCTTTTGAAATACTACCATCAATTAACATATTTGAAAGAAGTATCCCATAACTATAACCAATTTCTTTAGTTCCAGACATAACAGTCCAAGCATAATTATCATCAAAATCATAATCTTCTGTCAAAGAACTTTCTCTTAAGAGACTAATAACATCTCTCTTAGTAAAATCATTACCAACTATTAATCTATATTCATCATCTGAAACAAGTGACAACAACAAAGCATTATCCAAGTTATAAAAGAATGATGAATACAATTCAAAAAATGCCACAGTAGCTTCTTCTGCTCTAATACCATTATCAATTAGATAATCTAAAAATAACTGCTGATAATAAGAAGACATAACCTCAGCATAAGGTCCAAAAGCATATCTTGCCTTCTCTTCATCTGTAAAAGTTCTAACACTATCAGAAAAATCATAAACATGTCCAAGTTCATGTACTAAAGTTACTAAAGAAGAAAGAGAGTGAACATCATCTCTTAAAAATACATTTGCGGCATTATCACATCTATTAAAAGTCATAAATCCATTAGATGAAGAAAACTCATCATCTTCATCAAAAAATTTATATAAATGTCCTCGTTCTAATAACTCTCCTAATATATCTGAACCTTCTGGAAATTTTTCTTTAAAAAACGCTTCAAGTATTTCTTTATCTTCACCAGTTTTTAGTTTTGTTTTTTCACGACTTTTCATCTTCTTCAAATAACTACTACGACAAGCCTTAAGAAAACTACTACTAGGACCAAAAAAATTCTCAAAAAATGTATCTTTATGAAACTGTTTATTTTTTAAGAAAACTGACTTTTCATTTTCTAATACTTCTTGATAAAGTTCCATACCTTTCCTTGTTATATTATCAACTACTTCACCTGAAACAAAATCATTTCCATATCTTAAACAATATAAATAATTAAGTATTCCAAAAGAAGTAGCCGCAGAATAATACTGATTCTTATCAGTACAAGTTTCCAAAAACTGACCTAAATCTTTTATTTGTCTTTCAATATCACTATAATCTTCATTTATTCTCATACCAAACCACCAGAAAAGAAAAAACTAAATACTACTCTTTACTTTACCAAGACCTTTTTCTAAGTCTTTTTCAAAAAAATTATAAGTAGTTCTTAATAATAAATAACAAGGAAGTGCCACAATTATACCAGTAACGCCTGCTAAAGTACCACCAATGGATACTACCATAATAGTAATCAATGGATTAACATCATTAGTTTTACCATATACCTTAGGAGATATTAAATAACCATCAAGTTGTGGGAAAATCATACATATAACAATAGTCGCAATAACTAAAGGAACAGATACTACACTAGCCATTATTATTGCTAGAATATTAGTTATAAGTCCACCGAAGTAAGGAATAATCGTCGTTATACATGCCAATAGTCCTAAAATAAGCCAGTTAGGATGACCTATAATAAAGAACAAGAAACTATATTCAAATAATTGAATTAGCATAAAAATTCCTAATCCTTTTAAGTAATTACTAATTTCAACATCCAAACACTTAAAATATTTATATGTTTTATTACTAATAGATAAAAGTAAATTTCTAAACCAATGTCTAATTTTCTCCATATCAGCTAAGAAATAAATAAATCCTACAAATCCTACAATGAACTTACTAAAGAAATTAATTGACTTAGATAATATATCAATTGTAGTTGAAGAAACCATAGTACCAATATCTTTCAAAGCATCATTTAAATAATCTGTAATTTTAATCTCAAAATTACCTAAATTAACATTAAACTTAGTGCCTACATTTTCAAGTACTTCTTTTGTCATTTTAATCAAAAGTGATAATTGATCATAAAACAAAGGTAACACAATAGCAATAAGACCACCAAGTAAAAGTACTAATCCTAAAACAGTAATTGTAACTGCAAAACCTTTATGTAGTCCTTTCTTTTCTAACCAGGAAATCAAAGGTGTAAGTGCATATGCAAAAACAAACGCTACAATAAATGGAGCCATTACTGAAATGATTTTCATTAAAACTCCCCACCAAACACCTATATTAGTAATTGCTATATAAAGTAAACCTAATAAAAATGTTAAATTAATAATTTTATAATTTAGTTTATTAGAAAACACGCTATATCACCTCTCTAAAAGAATAGTTGTTGGTCCAATATTAGTAATACTAACTTCCATATCAGCACCAAAGATACCAGTCTCAACTTCAACATATTTTTCTAGTTCTTTATTAAATAAGTTATATAAACCTATTGCTTCATCATTTTTCATAGCCTTAATATAGCTAGGTCTATTTCCTTTTTCACAACTTGCATATAAAGTAAATTGTGATACTGATAAAATCTTACCAGAGTAATCTAAAATACTTTTATTCATAACACCATTATCATCTGGAAAGATTCTAAGATTAACAACCTTTTTTGCTAAGTATTCAATTTTTCCAATATCATCGCCATCAGTAAATCCAACTAAAAGAACTAATCCATGATCTATTTTGCCAACATCCTTATTAGAAACTTTAACACTAGCTTTACCAGTTCTTTGTACCAAAACTCTCATCGCATCACTCTTTCTACTCTATCTATATAATTAGCTTTAGTAAGAGTCATAATAGCTTTATTTAATTGTTCAAGTCCAGTTACATAACAGCCAACCTCATATAAAATATTATCAACTCTACTAATTGTTTTTATTTCATCAACACTAATATTAAGCATTGAAATACTCCGCATTAAATCAAGCATATGACTATCACTAGTATTAGTATAAACAACTAAAGATGTATAATATCTCTTATTAGAATTAGAGCCCCAAACAACTTCTAAAGTTCTATCTTCTAGCATTTCTAAGTTATGGCAATTAATTCTATGTACAGAAATACCATTACCCTTAGTAATATAACCAATGATTTCATCACCATAAACTGGATTGCAACAATTAGCTAAATTAACTTTAACTTTATCAATACCTGTAACAATAATATCAGCACCAGTATTACTAGAAGTAATTTTAATATTTTTAGGAGTAACAATTTCATCACTCTTATCAATAATATTAATAATAGTATTTACTGGTACTCTACCATTACCAGCCATTAAATATATTTCATCCAAATCTAAAGCATTAATCTCTTCACATATCTTTTTAATATTTTCATCAGTAAAGAAACTAGCAAACGCAAGCTTTCTTTTTCTTAATTCTTTTTCTATACTATCTTTTCCACGTTCAATATAAACCTCACGTTCATTTTTAGTAAAGAAACTTTTAATTTTATTTCTAGCCTGAGTAGTCTTAACCATGTTAATCCATTCTTTAGATGGATTTGAACTCTTATTTGTATTAATCTTAACAATATCATTATTTTTAAGTTCATAGTCTAAAGGAACTATATTATTATTTACAATTGCTCCAACAGTAGTTTCTCCAACACGAGTATGTATTTTATAAGCAAAATCCAAAGGAGTAGCTCCTACTGGTAATTCAATAACATCACCCTTAGGTGTAAAACAATAAATATTATTATTTAATAATTCATCTTTTACACTATTAACAAATTCTTCACTACTCATCTTATCTCTTGATAAGTCTATTATAGATTTAAAAAATTGTAATTTCTGTTCTGTTTTATTTAAAATATCAGCTTTAACAGAACCTGCTCCTTCTTTGTATGCCCAATGAGACGCTATACCATTTTCAGCAACCTCATCCATATCATAAGTTCTAATCTGTATTTCAAATAAATATCCATCAATTCCAAAAACTGTTGTATGTAATGACTGATACATATTAGGTTTAGGCATCGCAATATAATCTTTAAATCTCTTTGGCAATGGTCTAAACTTAGAATGAATAATACCTAAAGCCAAGTAACATTCTTGTTCAGTATGTACTAAAATTCTTAATGCTAACAAATCATAGATATCACTAAACTTTTTACCCTTATCAAGTTTATTATAAATACTATAAATACTCTTTGCTCTACCCTTAATTTCATGATTAATATGATGAGCATCTAATAATTCAGAAACTTCTTTCTGCATATCAAAAACTGTTTTATCACGTTCTAATTTTGTCTTATTAAGTTTCTCTGCTATATCATAAAAAACATCTGGTTTTAAATAACGTAAAGACAAATCTTCTAACTCACTTTTAATTTTATGAATACCTAAATGATGCGCAATAGGAGCAAAAATATCTAAAGTTTCATGAGCCTTAGCTTTTTGTCTATCTTCAGGAAGAGCCCAAAGCGTTCTCATATTATGAAGACAATCAGCTAGTTTTATAATAATAACTCTAACATCTTCACTCATACCTACTATAATTTTTTTATAGTAATCAATTAAATATTCATTTTCTGTAGAAAAATTAATTCTACTAAGTCTTGTAACACCTGTAACAAGTCTTGTTATATTAACACCAAATTCATCTTCCATTTCTTCAACAGAACAGTCACAGTCCTCTAATACATCGTGCATTAATCCAGCCGATATAGTCTCATAATCAGCATAAATTTTAGCCAATATTAAGGCTACATTCAAGGGATGTATAATATATGGTTCTCCAGACTTTCTAACTTGTCCAGAATGCTTTAAACGAGCAAACTCATAAGCCTTATTTATAACAGAAAGCTGTTGTTCATCATTAATATATGCACAAACAGCTTCCCTTACTTCTTCAAATGTAATTTTATCACTTTTTACTGACGTAGGAATCAACTCCTCTCTAACAGTTTACACCTTTTACCTTTTTTTCTTCAAATTCGTCCGTATATATTTTTTTTGTTTTTTTAGGTTTACCTAAATTTTTCTTTTCCAACTTCATAAATAACGCTGTTGCCATAAAGATAGATGAATAAGTTCCAGCTATAAGACCAAATAACATAGCCAAGTTAAATGTTAATATTTCCCTAGATCCAAGTATTATTAATGTAATAACAGGAATCAATGTAGTAATTGAAGTATAAATAGTACGACTGAATGTTTCTTGAATACTAGTATTGCATAAGTTATAGAATTCTTCTTCTTTTAATTTACTCTCATCAACTTTGCTAACTTTTTCTCTTATTCTATCAAATGTAACAATAGTATCATTAATTGAATAACCAATGATAGCTAAAAGTGCAGCTATAAACATAGAAGAAACTTCAAAATTAAATATTGCAAATAATGCTATCATAATCAAAACATCATGTACTAAAGCAACAACACCAGATACAGCATAACTAAATTTAAATCTAAATGATACATAAATAATTATACCTATTAAAGCTAAAATTACTGATAAGAAAGCATTTTTAACTAATTCTTTTTGTACAATATTAGACACAACACCTATATTAACTTTAGCATCATACTTATCCTCAAAATAAGTATTAACATCTTTAACTGACTCACCAGATAAAGCATCATCTATTCTAATAACAGTCTCATCAGTTCCGATTGTTATATCAGAACTCTTTAATTTTAATTCTTTTAAGTCTTTATTTAATTGTTTCTTAGTTAACTTATCTTCAGTAGAAATAGTTATATCAGTACCAGATCTATAATCAATACCTAAATTCATACCACAGAAAGATATAGTAACTATACCAATAATTATAATGATAACAGATATACCAGCAAATAATTTTCTATTTTTTAAGAAGTCAATTTTACCAAATGGCACCTTCTTAGCTTTCTCATTTTTAGAAAGATTTGGAATATCTTCTTTATTAACTGAAATAAACAATTTAGTTTTATCATTAAAGTAATTAGTCTTAACAAATAATCCTAATAACCAACGAGTTAAGAATACCATTGTAAACATTGTAACTATAATTGTAATAATTAACATAGTAGCAAATCCTTTAATACTAGATTCACCAAAGATAAACATAATTATCGCAACTATTAAAGTAGTTAAGTTAGAATCAAGTATAGCACTAAGACTACTCTTGACTCCCTCTTTATATGCTAATGGTAAACTTTTACCTTTATATAATTCTTCTTTAATACGTGCAAATGTAATAACATTTGAATCAACTGACATACCAATACCAAGTACTAAAGCAGCAATTCCTGGAAGTGTTAATACTCCACCAACTAACCAGAATATTAAGAATACTAAGAATGTATATAGAAGCATTGCTATTGTTGATATAGCACCTGCAAAATGATATACAACTACTAGTAATACACCGATTAAAGCAACACCAATAATACCAGCTACTAATGTCTTTTGAAGTGTATCATCACCAAATGAAGCACCTACTGTTCTAGAAGATATTTCAGATAACTTACTAGGTAAAGAACCAGAGTTAATTAAGTCAACTAAATTACTAACTTCATCTTCTGTAAAATCACCTTGAATAATAACGTCACTAGCAAAACCTTGTGATACAGTAGCGGCACTTAAACAATTAGATTCACTAGTACCACATAAATTGCCTTCCTTTTCAAAGCTATCTGTCATGCCATTATAATCTAGCCAGATAACAATCATATTTTTTTCATAATCTTTAACTGCATTAGTAACTTCATAAAATTTATCTTTGTCTTTAACTGTTAATAATACAGCTGGATTTCCAGAAGAATCTTGACTAATCTTAGCTCCACCAGCTTTTAAAACTTCACTAGTCATTAATAAATTATCATCAGTATCTCTAAATGATAATGTCGCAACAGTTGATAACTGTGTACGCGCTTGTTCAGGATCAGTAACACCTGCCAATTTTACTCTTATTTTATCATTACCTTCTAAAATGATTTCAGGTTCACTAACACCTAAACTATCGATTCTTTTACTCAATGTTTTATAAGTAGCAGTTAACTTACTATTATTCATTTTAGAACCATCAATAGATTCAACTTTATAAAGGATTTCAAAACCACCTTGTAAATCCAAACCAAATTTTAACCCTTTAAATAACGGAATAAATAACAAGCAAATTGCCACTGCTAATACAAATAAGCAAGAAGCAGTAATAATAACCTTCTTTTTACCCTTGTTCTTATTTTTCATGTAAATTCACCTCATAAAATTTCTAAATTTTTATCAAAATATTGTGTCCTACTGTTTCCTAACTTTTCTTTCAAATACCTATCAATTTGATTATTATCAGCTTTCAATATATCATCAACAATATCTGAAAGCATTAAATCGTGAGACTTGCACCATTTAGTTTCAATTAAAAAGTTCCATACATCGGTCTCCTTTATATATGAGTAACCAAATCTTTTTAATTCCATAACTTTGCTTCTAAGTGCCGGTCCAACTCTATGATAAAGTTCCTCTTTACTAGAAAATTCAAAATCCATAAAGACACCACATCCTCATCAACATCATTATTATAACTAAAATAACTAAAAAATTAAAGTAAAATCAACAAATTTCTCAAATAAAGAAAGGAAATCTCTATATTTTTTCATCATCATCTTTAATTGCCCTAGGAAAACTATTATAATATACTTCCTTAAGTCTATCTGTAGTTACATGAGTATAAATCTGTGTAGCACTAATACTCTCATGTCCTAAAAGTTTCTGAACTGTCAACAAGTCACAACCTTCATTAAGTAAATGTGTTGCAAAACTATGTCTTAACACATGCGGAGAAATAGACTTATTCAAACTAGTTTCTTTAATTATCTGATCAAGTACATACCTTATTCCTCTTTCAGTAATACAAGAACCAGTATTATTTAAAAACAAATATGGACTATTCATAACATTGAGTCTTAAATAGCCATCATCAAGATATAGTTTTAGTATTTCATCACAATAGTCACCATAAGTAACTCTTCTTTCTTTGTTACCTTTACCTAAAATAAGAATAGTTCTACTACCCAAATCAATATCAGAAACTTTAATAGATACAAGTTCTCCAACTCTAACTCCCGTACCATAAAGCATCTCTAAAATAAGTCGATTTCTTTGCCCTAAGGGAGTTCTTAAGTCAGGAACTTTAAATAATTCCTCTAATTCATTGTACTCAAAATATCTAGGTAACTTTTTTTCTTTTTTTAATCCAGACACCAATGAAAAAACATTATTTTTAATAACTCCTTCATTAGCCAAAAATTTATAAAACCCTCGTAAAGCACTAAGTTTCCTATCAATAGAAGAATTATTTTCACCTTTTTCATCTTTTAAATACATTAAATAAAATCGCAAATCACTATACTTAAGACTTTTAAAATTAATACTCTCACTATTTAAATAATCTAAAAATTGTACTATATCACTACAATAATTTTCTACTGTATACAATGAATAATTTTTTTGATATTGTAAATAATCTCTATACTCTTCTAATTCTTTAATCATTTTTTCTTCACCAAACTATCAATAGTAGTACCAGATGAAAAGCCAACAGATTCTGCAGTATCACTAGTTCCAAAAAAACCAATTCTTTGTAAGTCGTCAAAGTTCCCCGGTCTATAAACATCATCAGCACTATGTTCACTCCATACACGATCCCAGTCTATATTTCCTTCGCTATCACGAGTATCATAAATACTAGAAATAACATCAGTAACTAAAGGAGTCTTACTCATTTTTTCTTCATCACTAATTGATTTCAAAACATCAGTTTTTAATGCCTTAGTCCTTGAACCTTTAAGTCCAGATAAATATCTTTTTTCTCTTTCAAAAGCTAAATGTTTCTGTTCCCAAATAATAAGTTTACGCAAATTACTATATTTTAAACACCCAGTATAAATAGCCTCAAAGTTTCTTTTATCATCTTTATCTTTTTTTCGTTCACAACTTTTTGCATACCCAGAAATACCTTGTATCAATCTAGGAGATAAACTTAATGATGAAAGTTTGCTACCTAATTTTTTATCTCTTATATAACCAGTTATTCTTTTTACAAAATCCAATAATTCACTACTTCTAGAAAGCCAAATTTCATTATCAGAATACCCTTTTCTTTTTTTATTTTTTACTTCTAAAGCACATTTTTTCAATAATGGACTATTATAAACAATTGCATCTTCTTTTAAACCATCATAAACATGCGTCATTAAAATATGTTCCCTAGTAACAGCATCCAATTCTCCTAACACCCCAAAACCAGAAGCAAAATCAGCCTCATCTTTAAATCCAGCAGTAATAAAATCAATGTCTTCAAGTGCAAACTCTGCTCTGTTATTTACATATAATGGTGTAACCTTAGTAGTTCTTTCTCTACCAAAAATATCAAGTTGTCCAAAACACGAAGTACCATTATGATAACAATCTAACACATCTTCAAATGTTCCATGCCATAGCCGATATCCCATAAAAACCTCCATAAAGCATACTCTTCTAAAAGAAGTATATCAAATAATAAAAAAAAAGTCACTCTTCATGAGCAACTTAATTATTTTTGATAACTACATTCACTGCATTTAACAGTACCATTCTTTTCAACTAATAACTTACCACAGTCAGGGCAAACTTCTCCTGTAGGCTTATCCCAACAAGCAGTCTTACATTTAGGATAATTACTACATCCATAAAATACTTTTCCTTTACGCGTTTTCTTTTCTACTATTTTTCCATCTTTACAGAAAGGACAATCCATAATTTCAACTACTTCTTTTTCTTCTTTCTTTA
>CAVKJF010000031.1:0-2606 GCA_963656615.1 bacterium
TTCGACGTACTCTTAGAATTCGTGATGGAGAATCTTTAGAAATATTTGTTGATAGAGAAATGATTGCTTTAAAGAAGTTTTCAAAAATGTCTGATATGGATGATGTTTCAAAAGAGTTGGTTGAAATAATTAATGCTAATATTAAAAAAACAGTATTAATTACTGATAGAGATAAATTTGTTGCTGGATCTGGTAATTTAAAGAAGAAATATATTGATTCTAATATTTCTAGGTATTTAGAAAGTGTTATGAATGATAGAAAGACTTTATTTGAATCTAGTCTTCATACTGTTGAATTAATTGAAAATGAAAAAGAAAAATTATCTTATGTTATTCAACCTATAATTATGAATGGTGATGCTATAGGATTAGTCTTAGTTATATCAGATAAAGCTGACATAACAAAACTAGATGAGAAGTTAATTTGTGTAGTTGCACAATTTTTAGGAAAACATATTGAAGAATAAAAAAATTTGTGTTATACTTCATGCATATCTTAAATGTTGTGATGAAGAGCTTGAATTAAATTTTTATTAAGAGAACTCTGTTTGGTGGGAATGAGTATAAAAATTAATTTAAGTATGGCTTTTGAACTATTATATCGATATGTAGGTATAATCGTAGGTAGGCGTTAACTACTTGAGTGTATAATATCAGAAGTATTATAAAATAAGGTGGTACCGCGAGAGAATTTTCGTCCTTATGTTTATAATATTTTTTTTTGGTATTAAAATTTGAAGGAGGATGATATTATGGGTAAAAAGTTTTATATTTCTACTGCTATTGCTTATACTTCTGGTAAACCACATATAGGTAATACATATGAAATCGTTTTGGCAGATTCAATTGCTAGATTTAAAAGACAACATGGATATGATGTTTATTTTCAGACTGGTACTGATGAACATGGTATTAAAATTGAAGAAAAAGCTAGAGATGCTGGTGTATCACCAAAGGAATTTGTTGATGGTATAGCTAAACAAATCAAAGATATTTGGGATTTGATGAATACTAGTTATGATAAGTTTGTAAGAACTACAGATCCTCATCATAAAGAAGTTGTTCAACATATATTTAAAAAAATGTATGATTCAGGTGATATTTATAAAGGTGAGTATAAAGGATTATATTGTACTCCTTGTGAGTCTTTTTGGACTGAGTCTCAGTTAGTTGATGGAAAATGTCCTGATTGTAATAGAGAAGTTCACGAAGCAAAAGAAGAAGCATATTTCTTTAAATTAAGTAAATATCAAGATAAGTTAGAAAAATATATAGAAGAACATCCTGATTTTATTCAACCAGTTTCTAGAAGAAATGAAATGTTAAATAACTTTATTAAACCTGGTTTACAAGATTTATGTGTTTCAAGAACATCATTAACTTGGGGTATTCCAGTTACTTTTGATGAAGGACATGTTGTTTATGTATGGCTTGATGCATTAACTAACTATATTACTAATATTGGATATGATGTTGATAGTCAGACAGAACAATTTAAAAAATTATGGCCAGCTAATTTACATTTAATTGGTAAAGATATAGTACGTTTCCATTCAATTTATTGGCCTTGTTTCTTATGGTCATTAGGTTTAGAAATACCAGAGAGAATTTTTGGACATCCTTGGTTATTAATGAATAATGATAAGATGAGTAAGTCTAAGGGTAATGTTATTTATGCTGATGAATTAGTAGAAAAATTTGGTGTTGATGCAGTTAGATATTATTTATTACATGAAATTCCTTTTGCTAATGACGGAAATATTACTTATGAACTTCTTATTGAAAAAATTAATAGTGATTTAGCAAATATTTTAGGTAACTTAGTTCAAAGAACTATTTCAATGGGTAATAAGTATTTTTCAGGTACTGTTTGTAACAAGAAAGTATATGAAGATATAGATAAGCCTTTTATTAATAGTATTAATGAATTAGATAGTAAATTAGTTGATAAAATGGATGATTATCAAGTAAGTGATGCTTTAACTGAAATTATGAATGTTTTAAGAGCTAGTAATAAATACATAGATGATACTACTCCTTGGATATTAGCTAAAGATGATGCTAAGAAAGATAGATTAGAAACTGTAATTTATAACTTATTAGAAGCTATTAGAGTATGTGCACTTTTATTAGAGCCATTTATTACTAATACAAGTAAGGAAATTTTAAAACAAATAAATAATGATGTTACTGAATTTAAGTATGTAGAAGATAATGAGTACAAATTAGGACAACCAGAAGTTTTATTCCAAAGAATAGATAAAGATAAATTTCTTCAAGATATGTAAAATGAAGTGTACAATTATAAAAAAAGAGAAAGTTAGAAATTAATTTTCTCTTTTTTGTGTTATATTTATATTGTTTCGCAGTACAAATATATTTTTAAGGAGATTGTCATGCATAATCGTTTTATTGTTGCTGACTTAATTTTTATATTATTTCAGTTAGTGCTGTTGTATAATATCTTGATGAATTGGAACATGATAGATATCGTTTATTTTTGTTTTATGTTGTACTCTTATATTAGTTTAAAAATATATAGATGGAAAAAATGCCGTTAATATGGTATTTTTATTTTGGAGGAATTTTTATGTTTATTGATACAC
>CAVKJF010000031.1:2616-12009 GCA_963656615.1 bacterium
CTATTGATGATTATGAAGATATAGATAAAGTAGTTAAAGAGGATATTGAAGCTGGTGTTAAAAAACTTATAGTTTCTGCTTGTACTAAAAATACTTTTGAAGAAGCTTTGTCTCTAGCTAAAAAATATGATTCAATATATGTTACTTTAGGATTTCATCCTTCTGAAGTTGATACTACTGATGCTGATTTGGAATTACTTGAAAAGTTACTGAGAACTGATAAAGTTGTTGGTGTTGGTGAAATAGGACTTGATTATCATTATGGAAAAGATGATATTGATATACAAAAAGAATTATTCGAAAGGCAATTAGTAATAGCTGAAAAATTAAATTTACCTGTCGTTATACATAGTAGAGATGCTGTTAATGATACTATTGAGACTTTAAAAAAGCATAATGTAAAAGGTGTTATACATTGTTTTTCTGGTAGTGTAGAGACTGCTGATATTTATATTAAGCTTGGTTATAAACTTGGTATTGGTGGAGTGGTTACTTTTAAAAATAGTAATTTATATAAAGTTGTTGAACATGTTGGACTTGATAATATAGTATTGGAAACAGATGCTCCTTATTTAGCACCAGAACCTTTTCGTGGTAAGCAGAATAGTTCAAAGCATATACCTGTCATTGCGACAAAAATAGCTGATATATTAAATGTTTCTTTGTCTGAAGTAGAAGAAAAGACAACTGAAGTAGCTAGTAATTTATTTGACTTGTAATTACCTTTATGTTAATCTTATTTTAGATAAGGGTTGATGGTGTATGAACTATAAGATGTCTAGATATTTTAATAAAAATACGTTTTTATTTGTAATGTCTATTGTTTTTTTCTTTTTGATTATTATTGTAATTGTTTTAACAAAGGATAAATTTAATTCTAATTCCAATAGTGTTAGTTTAACTGGTACTAATAGTATTCATATATCTAATAAATTACCATTAACAGACGAATCTGGTAGAACACTTGATGCTTCTAATGTGGATGATGATATTTTAAATGAAATATCTTTTTCAGTAGAAAGTACTGGTGATAAGAAAATTGCTAGTAATTATGAAGTTTATTTAGAGAGTGAAGAAAATGATGATACTATTGATCCAAATTATGTAAAAGTTTATTTGACTGATGGAAATAGGAAGGCTTTTAAAGATTACTCAGGTAATGAAGTTATGACATATAGAAATTTAAGAGTTTCAAAGAGTAGTGCATCTGGTAAGTTATTATATTCTGGTACAATTTTTGGAAATCGGAAACAGGAATTTAAATTACGTATTTGGCTAGATGAAACTTATTTTTTAAGTGATACAAAAAAAGAATTTAATGGTATAATAAAGGTTAAGAAATTATCTTAGGAGGATTAACTTATATGGATAAAAAGGGTGTATCAAAAAAAGTTATTTGTTGGATTATATTAATTAGTGTTTTAGTTATTTTAATAGTTGTATTAGCATTTGGCCTTTTAAGTAATAAAAATGACGATACAGTAGATGAGTATAATCCTGGTGTAATTACTATGAGTTATACAGATAGTAATATATTTATGTTTACTAATTTAATGCCTTTAACAGATTCACTTGGGAAGGCTAGTGAACAATATTTTGATTTTGTTGTTAATACTAAGTTGGAAGATTCTGATGAAATTAATTATGAAATAGCAGCTTCTATCATTGAAGATGAGTCTAATGTTACTGGTGATATGATTAAATTTTATTTAGAAAAACAAAATTCTGGATCTTTTAGTAAAGTATTTGGACCTTCTGTTTTTAAAGGTCTTACTAAGAATAGTAAACTTTCTACTCCAGCTGGTTCTATGGTACTATTAGAAGATACAAAAAAACGTGATTCAGTTGATAATTATCGTCTTAGAGTATTTTTAGATGAGAAGAGTGATGTTGTTCCAGGGACTATTTATTATGCTTCTATAAAAGTTGATGTATTTGGAAAAGATAAGTAGTTTTGAGGCGGTGGTATTATGGATAATACTTTGTCAAAACAGTTGTTATTGTCGGTACTAGGACTAGCTATTTTAATAGTTGCGATAGTTGGTGTTAGTTATGCAGTTTTAGTTGAACCAAACTCTAGTTTAACTTCTAAAGATATTGTTTATATTGATTATGATACTGATACTGATGGTATTTCTCTAACTGAAACTTTACCGATGACTGATTCAGAGGGAATAGGTATGAGTAGTTATTTAGACTTTAAAGTTATTTCTAATGTATCTTCAAATAATACTGTTAATTATGAGATATTATTAGAAAGAGTTAATGATGATGATTATGCTTTACTTGGTGATAATGAAGTTAGAATATATTTAGAAAAATTTGTTAATGGAAGATATATTCCTGTTGATAATTATCCTAGTTATTTTACTTCTACCCAGGCAAATAATATTATTAATACTGATAATTTGAGTAATAGTATGATTTTATATTCTGGTGTTTTTAGAAATGCAACTGAAGATACTAAACAATTTTGTGATAATTATAGACTTAAAATATGGGCTGATGAGGAGACTGTTATAGGTAGTTCTTCTAAAAATTTTAAGGCTATTGTGAAAGTTAATTATAATTTGGACGTGTAAAGCGTTCTTTTTTATTTGTAAAAATATAGATTTTTAACTTTGATAAGTATTATAATTGTTATAGATTAGGAGGCAATTTCATGAGAATTCATGCTGATTTAAATAGTAAAGTGCATAATTTTCAGACTGAGTTGAGTACTTTTGAAAAAATAAAGTATATTTTTCATTTTATAGCTCAGGCATTTTTATATGCAGTTTTTGTCTTCTTTATAGGTTTTGGTTTGGTAATGACTTTATACTTTGGAGACTTAGTTTATAACTTAAGTAAAGGTAATAATAAAACACCATTGTTTGATGCCTATATTATTGTTTCTCAAAGTATGGTACCAACAATTAATGTTGATGATGCTATTGTTATTAGAAGAGAAACTGGTAAAAATTTGGAATTAGGTGATATAATAACATTCTCATCTATCGATCCGTCCTATCCAGATTTAACTGTTACACATAGAATAGTTAGTAAAGAAAAATCTAGTTCTGGTGCATATTTATTTAGAACTAAGGGTGATAATAATAGTATTATGGACCCTTCAATAGTTGCGGAAGATAGAATATTTGGAAAGGTAATTTTAAAAATACCTAAGCTTGGTGCTGTTAGAAGATTTTTGACTACTTCATATGGATTTATGTTAGGAATAGTAGTACCAGCTATTGCGATTTTAATATTTGATATTTTGAAAATAGTTTCTAAATGGAAAAGTAAAGCAAAGGAAGAAGAGTTGGAAATTATTTAGTTTTTACATGTGTAAGGGTGATGTTGAATGGAAAAATATAATGTTGATTTTAAAAAGAAGTTTGGACAGAACTTTTTGAAGAATATAAGTGTAGTTAAAAGAATTGTAGATGTTGCGGATATTAAAGAAAAATCTTTAGTTATTGAAGTTGGTCCAGGTGGCGCAATTATGACTAGAGAACTTGCTAAAAGAGCTGATAATGTACTAGCTTATGAAATAGATGAAGACTTAAAAGATGAACTTTATAGTAGATTAGAAGGTCTAAATAACGTAGAAGTTTTGTTTAAAGACTTTTTAACTTCTGATTTATGTGGTGATGTTTCAAAATATGATTATGAAAATTTGTATTTTGTTAGTAATGTTCCTTATTATATAACTACACCAATTATTTTGAAGCTTATAGATAGTAAGTTGAAATTTAAAAGAATAGTTATGATGGTTCAAAAAGAAGTTGGTGATAGATTTACAACTGGTCCTGGTAATAAGTCATATGGTTCAATCTCTGTTTTATTACAGTATTATTTTGATGCCCGTAAAGAGTTCTTGGTTTCTAGAAATGAATTTGTTCCTGTACCTAATGTAGATAGTGTTATTATTTCTTTTAAAGAAAAAGAAAATAAGTATGAACTTTTAGATAGTCAATTTTTTGAAAAATTAGTTAGAGATAGTTTTCAACAGAAAAGGAAGACTATTAAGAATAATTTAATAGGTTATGATTTAGAAAAAGTTAATATGGTTTTACAAAAATCTGGCTATGATTTATCTGTAAGAGCTGAAGCTTTACCCGTTAAAGTATTTGTTGATTTATCTAATGAGTTATGTACTAAATAGTTATTTACCCGAAAAATACGGGTTTTTTTTTGACTTTTTTCATATATATTAATGAAAGGAGTAATTATATGAATAATACGTATGTAGTTCAAAAAGGTGATACTTTGTATGGAATATCTAGACAGTTTAATACTAGTGTACAAAAATTAAGAGAGTTAAATAATTTATCTGATGATAATATTGTTCCATTACAAGTACTTATTATTTCTAGAGGGGATGAAAATAATCCTTCTGAATGTGTTATTTATACTGTTGTTAAAGGGGATAATTTATATTCAATAGCGAAAAAATATGATACTACAGTAGATGCTATTAAGAGATATAACAATTTAACTAGTAATAATCTTTCGATAGGACAGAGAATTAGAATACCTTGTTACATGGATGATAGTGATAATACAACAATGCCAGACTATGTAAATTATACTGTTCAAGCTGGAGATAGTTTATATAGTATTGCGAATAAATTTGGAACTACAGTAGATAAAATAAAAAAAGATAATAATTTGAAGAGTGACGTATTATCAATAGGTCAAGTTTTAATAGTAGATGATAATAAAGGTGTCTCTTCAGTTGAAGAGTGTTATGGTGAAGACTTTGTTGTTCCAGAAAATTATATAACTTATACTGTTAAGTCAGGGGATAATCTTTATTCAATAGCCAGAAAATATAATACTAGTGTTTCAGAAATAAAAACACTTAATAATCTTAGTACTAATAATTTATCAATAGGTCAAGTTTTAAAAATTCCAAGTACTGGTGATACTTATTATACTGTTCAAGCTGGTGATAGTCTTTATTCTATAGCGAGAAAGTTTGATACTACAGTAGATGCTATTAAAAGAAAAAATAATTTGACTAGTAATTTACTTTCACTTGGTCAAAAACTAATTATATAAAAGAAAGGGTGTTTTATATGAATGATAGTTTGTATGATAGTAAAAATTATCCAGACTTTGCTAGTCAAAATACTGGCTCTGGACTTTTAAAGGTTCAAGTATTTACTGCTAATCAGGCTTTTCCTTTAAAGGATGTTGATATTACTATTTATAAAGATATTGATGGTAAACGAGTTGTTTTTTATGAAGGCGTTACTGATTCTTCTGGTATTATTGATAATATTAGTTTACCTACAAAGGAAATGAAGAATAATGTAGAATCTGCTGATGATATTGTTTCTACTACTTATAATATTATTGCTAAAAATATAAATACTAATGAAACTAAAGATTATGTTATATATATTTTTGATGATGTAAAAGTTATTCAGCCAATACAGTTTCCATTAACAAGTTCTTCATTTGAGGGTGCAGGTGAGTAAGTATGAATGGTGTTATTAATTATCCTACTATTCCAACAGAGATAGTAGTACATTTAGGGGCGCCTGATGAGGCTGCTGAAAATTTAAGTTTACCTTTTGTTGATTATATTAAAAATGTAGCTTCTAATGAAATTTATCCTACTTGGCCTGATAGTGCAATAGAAGCAAATATACTGGCGCAAATATCATTTGCTTTAAATCGTATTTATAATGAATGGTATCCTAGTAAAGGTTATACATTTGATATTACATCATTACCGGCATATGACCAATCATTTGTTAAAAATAGACAGGTGTTTGATACTATTTCTAAAAAAGTTGACCAGATATTTAACAATTACATTTATCGTACTGGACAGATACAACCTTTAAATGCTATTTATTGTGATGGAAAAGTTACTACATGTAATGGTTTATCACAATGGGGAAGTGTCTCTTTGGCAAGACAAAATAAAACTCCTTTAGAAATCTTAAAATATTATTATGGAAATGATGTTAATATAAAAGAGGATGCTCCTACAGGGGAAGTGTTTGGTGCTTATCCAGGTTATCCTATTGAACTTGGTAATGCTGGTGATAAGGTAAGAATAATACAGAGAGAATTAAATAGAATATCTAATAATTATCCAGCTATTCCTAAGATTCCTAGAATCAATGGTGTCTTTGGTGTTTATACACAAAATAGTGTAAAAAAATTTCAAGAAATATTTAACTTGAATCCTACTGGTATTGTTGATTATTCTACTTGGTACAAAATAAAATATATTTATAATGCTGTTAAAAGGGTTAATGATATTTATTCAGAAGGAATAGGTGAAGAAGAGGCTATTTATGATTATGGTAATGAACTTAAGTATTCAGATGTTGGTTTAGGAGTTCAAGTATTACATTATGTTTTATTAACAATTGCTTATTTTGATCCTGATTTACCAAGTTTAAGACTTAATAGTGTTTTTAACGATAATACTAAGGCAATGGTAATAAACTTTCAGAAGAAATATGGTCTTCCAGCTACTGGTGTAGTTGATGCTGATACTTGGAATGAATTGGTTACAGTATATAGAGAGACAATACGTAATATTCCAGAAGAGTATGCTCAGTATGAAGACGAGTTGTTTCAGGGTAGATTATTAGCTCTTGGTATGTCTGGTGATGATGTTAGAATTATACAAAACTTCTTATTAAAAATCTGTCAGCAGACTGGTAATATCCCTGGAGTTAGAGTATCTGGAATATTTGATGACTTAATGGAGAGATCAGTAATGAAAATACAGTCAATATTTAATCAAGAGACAACTGGTGTTATAGATCCGGTTACTTGGTATAATATTGTAGAATATTCGAAACAGAAAGAGTAATATTGCTGCTCTTTTTTTTATATACTTAATTGGGAGGGATATTTTGAATTTAAAAATAGGTGACCAGGTAACTAGAATATCACATGAACATGATATCTTATTTAAAATTGTTGGTTTTGAAGGAGATATTGTATTTTTAAAAGGTGTTGATTTGAGACTAGTTGCTGATTCTTATATTGATGACTTGGTTAAAGTTTTAGATCATAAAGAAAACGATGATAAAAGTATTATAGAAAAAAATGTAAGAGATTTGAATATTGATAGAAGTCAGTATTTTTATTTACCTGGGAAAATACTTCATATAGATGGTGATAATGATTATTTAGAAAGATGTATGAAGTTTTATGAAGATATGAATGTTAAAGCTAATGGTATTACTTTGAAAGAAATAGAAATGCCTAATAAAATTTTATCTTTACTAGAAGAGTTTCAACCGGATATTGTTGTAGTTACAGGACATGATGCATACTATTCTAAAAAAGATGATATGAAAGATAATAATAATTATCAAAATACTATTAATTTTATAGATGCTGTTAAGGTTGCTAGAAAATATGAGAAAAGTCATGATAAATTAATTATAATTGCTGGTGCTTGTCAATCTAATTATGAAGAATTGATAAAAGCTGGTGCTAACTTTGCTTCTAGTCCAAAAAGAATCAATATTCATGCACTTGATCCAGCTATTATTGCGTCGTCTTTGGCATTGTCGGATAGAAATAAAAGTATTGATTTGATTCATTTAATAGAAAAAACAAAATATGGTAAGGATGGCATAGGTGGTATTATAACTAATGGTACTATGTATGTAGGGTATCCAAGATGACACTTGATAAAATAAAGGAGTATGTAGCTAGTAATAAAGGTATTGTTCATTCGTTTAGATTTAAAGGTACTAGGAATCAAGTTGATGAGTTTCAAGGCATTATAACTGATTTATATCCGGCTATTTTTATTATTACATTAGATAATAGTAAGGTTAAATCTTTTAGTTATAGTGATTTACTTGTTAATAGTTTAGAAATAATTGATTAGTAAGGAATAGTTTTGCTATAATTATTTTGGTGTAAAATATGAATAATAATATGTTCGATGTCTTTTTCTATTTAGAAAATCATCTTGATTGGAAAGTAAAAGTTAATTATTATATTCGGTCTTTATCTAGTTTTTGTGAAAAAACTGGAGTTTTTTCTTTGAAATTTGTTAATGTAGGTGAGTCCATTACAGTAACGTTAGCTGATGTTAGTATGGAACTTGAATTTTTTGGCCCTAATAGTTTTATTAAAACATTAGAAATTTCTTCCCAGGAAGGCTTTTTTATAAAATTATATGACAATGAAAAATTAAATTTAGAAGAGTTGAACTCTTTAAATAGTGTTTTTGATTATGCAAAAAGTTTAAAAAATGACATTTTAAGTAATAATTTTGATAGTTTGTATAGAAAGTATTATTCTAATAGATGTGTTCATTACGAGAAATTTAATGACTTATTTGATATTGATACAGTATTTTCACAAAAGTCTAGAGTCTACTTATTTTCTAATGAACCTTTAAAACTAATGTTTACTGATAAAGCATTTTTTAATGATACTGATTTAAGTAATAAGAGTATATTTTCGATAATTGCTTCAGGGGATTTTTTCTTTAATTCATGTCTTTTAGATTGCAAAAATATGACCTTGGTTGATATTAATGAATATGCTTATTATTATTTTAAAATTAAAAAGGCTATGATTAAGAAATATAATTATGAAGAATTTATAGCTATGTATAGAGATTTAGATAATATTTATTATAGATTTAATGAATATAGTTCCTCTATAAAAGATGATATTAGGAACAAGATTATAAATAAATTTTCATTATATGCTGATGATGTTTCATCATTTGTAAAAAATATTTCTTGGTCTTGTTCTTATGAATTTAATAATTTTGATAATATTGGTAGAAGAATTGGGTTTTTTAGAACTCATAATTTATATTTAAGCAGTGAAGATAATTATAATAAACTTAAGAGTATACTTTTAAAAGATGATATTGATTTAAATATGTATGTTTCATCATTATTTGACTTAGATTTAGATAATATGGAAAAATTTGACTATATTTATTTAAGTAATATTGGGGATTATTGTGATACTTCTTTGTTTTATGATTTTTTATTAAGTATTAAGAATAAGATTTTGAATGAAACTGGTAAAATTATATTAGTTTATAGAACAGATAATTATAAGTATTTGTTAGATAAGAACCTTAAGATTACTAAATATAATATGCCTTTTGATACTAGTTTGGATAATGTTATTATTTATTGTTCTTTTTATTGATTTTACTATATTCACTCGCTATAAAATGCTTGATTTTTATGGTTTTATATTATAAAATAATTGTATAAAGTGATTATACTTTATGAGGGAGGAAAATTCACATGAAAATTACATCTGTAAATGTACGTAAAATTGAAAAAGAAGGATCTCGTATGAAGGGTATTGCTTCTGTGTTACTAGATGACAGTTTTGCAGTACATGATATTCGTATAATTGAAGGAGACAACGGACTATTTATAG
>CAVKJF010000032.1:0-6956 GCA_963656615.1 bacterium
CTATTTCCTGCTTTAGCCATGTCTATCCCTCCTTACGTCTATAGGTATTATACCAGACTTTTCCTAAATTGCAAAAGATTTTTGCTTATTTTTAATAAAAACTATATCCCATACATATCATAATATTTATCTGTTATTGCTCTAGTTAGTCTATAATTAACTAAACTAGCAAAATTATTACCTGAATTAGCATGTGAAGAATTAGGAGAAGTAACCATAAAAGCTACTTTAGGATTATTATATGGTGCATAACCTATAAATGATGATGTAATAGTTTCAGTATCAATAATACCATCATTATTGGTATCTATAAAGCTTTGTGAAGTACCAGTTTTACCAGCTGCATCCATTCTATCATTAATGTAACCTCTACCATAACCTCCAGACATATGCATAACAGCATAAAATCCTTCTTGAACTCTTTTCAAGTTCTCACTCTTAACTTCTACTTTATTTAAAACTTTAGGCTCAAAAGTATACATAACATCTCCTAAAGTATCTTTATCAGTAGCCTTTCTAACCTCTTTTAATAAATGCGGTTGCATTCTATTACCACCATTCGCAATTGTAGATACATACTGAGCTAATTGTATAGGAGTATATGTTTCATATTGTCCCATGACAAAGTCAAGTAAATTACCAGATGCCTTATCAACAGAAGTATAACCAGCACTCTCAACTGGTAAATCTATTTCCGTTTTAACTCCAAGTCCAAATGCATGATACATATTACGATAAGTATCAAAAGACTTCTGATTAAAATTAAGTTTCATTCCTCTATAATATTCTTGTCCATTAACTCTAATAGCTGTCTTAAACTGATATACGTTACTACTCTTAGCCATAGCTGTTAAGTCATCAATTACACCTAAATCATTAACAGATGAACATTTCTCTGGAGCACCAGCTATCTTAACACACTCATCTAACATTTTCTCTCCAAACTTAATAGCACCTGTTTCATACCCTACTAACATAGATGCACCTTTAACAACAGAACCAGGTGTAATTGGCGAGATCAAAATACTATTAACATTATCAATAATCTTATCTCCAACAATTTTTCTAGAAGCAATTGCTAAAATCTCACCAGTATTAGGATCAGTAACAATAACAGAAGAATGATCATAATACTCCGTATTAGCCTCACTCTTAGCTTTAATAATTGCCTCATCTATCAAATTATCTATTTCCTTTTGTAAATTAATATCTATAGATAAAACAATATCATTCCCTCTCATTCCCTCTTTAACAAGTCTTAATTCATGAGAATTAACTGCCTCATATACATTCTTCTCTCCCTTTAAATAACTCTCATATTGTTTTTCTAAATAACTTAAACCAACACGATCATTTAAAGAATAACCAAGTTTCAAATAATAATTCTTATCTTCACTAGGAATACCTTGACTACTACTAGAAACAGTCCCAAGAATAGTCCTTAAAGTATCACCATATGGATAAACCCTTTCCCAGTCTACTCTTGTATTAAATCCATTTAATTTATCATTATTTTCAGAAATATAAGCAAATTCCTCATCAGTAGCGTCATTTTTAATAACCTTCTCTTCATATGTATATCCATTATTCATTAAATAATATAAGTATGCAGTCTTTAAATCTTCATCTTTAAAAACATTAAGTTCATCCAAACTAATTCTTTCTATTTTTAATTCCTCTATATCTTTATTACTAAGTTTTCTTTGTTTTACTTTTTCATACTCACTACTTTTAATCTTCTTTTTACATTCATCTGGATACTTAGCCAAATAAAATTCTTTCTTAGCTCTTAATGTAAGTCTAGAAACATCTAAATTCAAATGAGGTGAAACAGTATAAGCAAGTTCTATCATCTTTTTATTAGTAGTACCCTTTTCTTTCTTATATACAATAGTATTAATAGCTTTATTATCAACAATAACATTATAATTACGATCATATATTCTTCCCCTAGGAGCACTATTTAAAGTAATATTTTTATTAGTTAAAGCTAACAACTTCTCATTATATTTATCTTTATCAATAAGCATTACCATAAATAGTTTAATAAATACAACAGAAAAAAGACTAATCAAAGCAATTAGTATAACAAATATCCTTTTATTAATAATTTTTTCATAATTAATTTTCTTTTTTCTCTTATTCATAAAGTTCTCCTCAACACTAGTTTACCACATATTTAAAATCTTATTTCATATATTTTTATGAGGTGATACTATTTATAAAGAAATAATAAAAAAATATATAAATATTTTAACTAAAGAAGACATTAAAAGATATGCATTAAAAGAAAATATAGAAGTAACAAATGAAGAAATAACTATTATTTATAATTTTATAAAAACAAACTATCAAGAAATCCTAAATAACAATGAGAAAGCTTTTAATTTACTAAAGCAAAAGTTAAACCCAGAATTATACAATACTATAATATCTTTATATAACAAATATAAGACTAAGTACTTAACCTAGTCTTATATTTTTATTTTTTAGTATTATTAGTATCTACTACTGACTGTTTAGAATCAGTACTAAACATAGCACCTAATTCAGCATCAAAGTCAAAGTCACCTAATTCAGTATCAAAGTCACCTAAATCATCAAAATGATTATTAGAACTAGCATTATTATTAGCCATACTTTGTTTAAAATTACTAATTACTTCAGGAGTAAGCTTCTTTACTTCATTATAAGTATCTCTAGTAAAATATGATACTTGTTTAGAAACATCTTCTATACCTTTTTTATCCAATGGTGAATAAGAAGAAATTGAAAGTAACAAGCGAATATTGTCAAAATCATGAAGTATTCTATTAAAATTTTCCTGTTTTGAAGTAGCACTGTGATCGTTAATATAATCACCAGTATGTAATTCAATAGAAGGATCTTCATCTTTATATTCATGTCTTCTTTTAAATTCTGGATTTGGAATAAATTCTTCTAAATCACGATCATAGTATCCAAGAAAATATTCACTAGGAATACTATAATATCCATTTTCTTCTCTTTTAAATAATGGATTAAATTCTCTTTGGTTAATACCCATAATAAGTATTTGATGTGCGTCTTTATGTGGCCAATGATTAAGGTTATCTAGTGATTCATTAGTTTGTGTTAATGGTAAAAAATGTGAAGGAATATACTTATAACAACAATACATTTTACCGGTTTCTAGTATTTCCTTAGCATTTCCACCATGGCCAAATAAAATTAAATCTTCATCATCAAATAAACTCATTATTTGTTCTCTTACCTTTTCAGGCAAACAAGTAATATTTTCTCTTGTCCTTTCAGGTAACTCCATCATTTTGGATTTAGGATTTAAAAGAACTTCATTTAAAGTTTCCATCATTTCATTAACTTTATCTTCACTATATTCATCAATTGAAACGCCTTCAAATGCTGAAGAAGGAAACTTTTCTTTTAACAATTCCCTAAATTTACTATCATCATAGTAATATGATACAACAGAACGCAAATTAAACACCTCTAATCTTATCAATTAAATCATTATCAAATTTCTTATTCTTAATCATTTCAATTTCATATTTATATGGTGCAAATTCTTTATCTACATAAGGTGTCTCTAGTATTTTAGGAATACTCTCTAATCTTTCATTATAAATAACACCAAGTAAAGTATCAAAACCTATCTTACCAAAGCCTATATTTTCATGCCTATCTTTGTGACTACCTAATTCATTTTTACTGTCGTTTACATGTACACAATGAATATGCTCTATTCCAATAATTTTATCAAAATCATCTAAGAATTTATTAAAATCACTAAGATTATATCCAGCATCACTTAAATGACATGTATCTAAACATACACCAATATGTTCTTTATCATTAACTAAATCTATTATTCTCTTAATTTCTTCTAACTTAGAGCCAACTTCACTACCCTTACCAGCCATAGTCTCTAAAAGAATAGTAACATCAACCTCTCCAAGTATCATATTAAGGCCTCTCGCAATATTTTCAATTCCTTTATCAATTCCAAGTCCAACATGACTACCAGGATGTAAAACAACATTCTTTATACCTAATTGACTACATCTTTTCAATTCTTCTTTTAAAAACTGTACTGCAAAATTAAACTTAACTTCATCATCATTAGCTAAATTAACAATATAAGGAGCATGAACTATTACTTTAGAATAATCGATTTTCGCATCATTCATTTTAGTAATTGCCTCACGTGTCAAATTATCATCTATCGGATAGCGATTAGTATTCTGAGGAGCCCCAGTATAAAACATAAAAGTATTTGCACCATATCCTAAAGCCTCATTTAAACTTCCAAGTAATTGACTATCCTTTTTAAAACCAACATGGCTTCCAATTATTAACATAAATCCACCTCACCATAAGTATATCAAAAAACAAAGTCAAAAAAAAGACTTAAGGTATCTTCTCTTAAGTCTTAAATTATATATTTCTAATCTAAATTGATTAAACTTCTTTACAGTAAATAGCTCCACCATTTCCAGCAACAGCAGTTGGGTAAGTAACTGCAGCAGCAGATGTTTGTACATCAGAACGTCCAAGTGCATTTTCTGATATTTCAGTACGAAATCCATGTCCGCCGCCATCTTTTAAAGATATAGCATAAATCGTTTTAACATTTCCAGAAGCAGCTGCAGTAGTAGTAATTTTTACATAACCCTCAACGTCAGAACTACCCCATGAAGATTTACCTCCTTGGTCCAACAAAACAACATCCGGATTAGCATCTTGAGTGTTTATTTTAACATAATAACTGCCAGCAGGTAATGCAGAAGAAACTGTATATGCTGGTGTCGTACCATCAGCTTCAGTTCCATTTGGACATTTAATACCATCAGCAGCCCATAATGTCTTAGTAGCATTAATGTATTGTTTAGCTACATCTAAGAATGTATCCTTTCTTGAATTTTCAATTGTTCTTGAAACAGCTGGAATAGCAACCATCATTAAGATACCCATGATTACGATAACAGCTAAAAGTTCGATCAATGTAAAACCTTTGTCATTAATCTTTTTCATTTAAATTTCACTCTCTCTTTCTATTTTATTTACATTTTAATAATAGCATATCAAATTTCAAAATTCAACTGCTTTTTTCTACATTTACAAAATTTTACGACATTAATTTTATTCTCCATATACAGCATCAAAAGTACACGTAAATGATGGCTCAGCATCTGTAACAAATGATGATGCATTATCTGTAAACTTATCTACATAGTTTAAAACCTCATCAGCAACACTAGGTAAACCTGTCATATTACTAGCATCAAAGTTACCAACAAGACTATTAGCAGCTCCTTCTTGATTCAAACTAGAAGATGTTGTAAAACTAACACCACGATAAGTACTCTTAAATAGCTCAACAATTTGAGCATAGTATACTAACTTACTACCTTCTTTTTTGACTACTACAAAAGAGTCATTCTTTTGATAGTCTCCACCATTTGGTGGTTCTTCAAATTCAGCATTGTCAAGATACTGTAAACTAAAAGCAATACAATGTCCATCAGCCGGCTTAGTAATCTTGTTATTACTTCCTCTAATTGCATAATCCGCTAAAGTTACCATTTTTTTAGCATCTTCTACATAAGTATTTGCTCTATTTCTATAAATAATACCCGTAACATTAGGAACAGCAACAACCATAATAATACCAAGTATAACTATCGTAGCCAGTAATTCTATCAAAGTAAAACCCTTCTTATTTTTTAACACTCCATATCACCTACCTTATAACCTAATTATAACAAATATTTAAAATATTTAAATATCATTTTACAATCTTTTGCATATTTTCCATTTCTTTTAACGTTGTTACTGTATAAAGTTCCTGATCAAATAAATTACCATATCTAAATAAACTAAAACCTTTATATTGTTTTAAATTCCTACTTAAAAGTATTTCCTTCATAATAATATCACTATTATTTTGCCATTCTAACTTACCAGTTTTAGTGTAATTATCAATAGAACCAACTTTATAAAAAGCTAAAGCAATATATAAATCTATATCCTTATTCTTAATTAAATCATTCCATTCATGAATAGTCTTTAAAAATGGCCTAGTCTCATTATGAAAACCATAATATACTTGTGGCATTATAAAATCAACATACTTATCACTATCAAGCCAGGTTCTAACATCTGCAAAAACCTTATTATAATTATTTTCAATATTACCATCTGGAGAAATACCAAATAATACCTTATTATCTTTACAAACTTTATGTACCTTCTCTACCATTTCATTAATAATCATTAATCTATACTCATTAAAAGTTATTTCTTTATTACTTTTTAAATATTCTTCATACTGTGTCCTAGATACTTCCAAATCAGGATAAAAATAGTCATCAAATAAAACACCATCAACATCATATTTAGTAACAATTTCTCTAACTCCCGAAACAATTAAATCAGTAACTTCCTTCTTAGCCGGATTATAATATATCCCTTCATTAACATATAAAGTATCCGTATCAATATATTTAAAAGCCGGACTACTATCCGTAATACTAGAAACATCATTACTACCTCTAACTCGATAAGGATTAATCCAAGCATAAACTTCTATATTTCTTTTATGAGCCTCTTCAATAAAATAATCAAGTACTGAAAAACCAGGACTAACTCCTTCAGATACACTAATAACACTACTCCATGGATATATAGAAGACTCATATATCGCATCACTAAAACTAACAACCTGTAAAATAATCATATTAAACTTTAAACTGGATACATTATCAAGCATCTTACATATATTTTCCTTAAGCCCCAAAATATCACTATTCTTTACATAATTACGTAAATCAATATAACTAATAAATACTCCCTTTTTCTCATTATTACTACTAATCTTTCTAGTATCATTATCTTTATTATTAAAAATACCAAAACAAATCAATAAAAATAAAAAAATTATTATAATTACTTTTCTC
>CAVKJF010000032.1:6966-9993 GCA_963656615.1 bacterium
ATATTATCACCAAGAATAATATAATAAAAATAATTTAAATAATTTGTCATTTTATATTTTCATTCTTAATTAAAAATAGTCTTTTAGATCTATAAAAACCATAAAATATATCTTCAAGTAAATATCCTTCTTTTTTTAAATTATCTTCTAACCAGTCTCTACTTTTATTAATTTGTATTAATACATCATCTTGTATTTTACCATCTATAATTACTGGTAAAGGATAAGTATGATTTTTATCATCGGAACTTTTAAATATAGATAACTTACCAGATGTTTCTAAAATAGCGTAATCAACTTCTTCTATTGATTTAATAGATTTAGCTCTAAGTTGTGTTAATAAATCATCTAAATTATATCTTTGCTTTAACATCTCTTCAAAATTAATTTTACCTCTATTAATAATAACTGAAGCTTTACCATCAATTACTTCTCTAACCTTCTCGCTCTTTAAAGATATTTTAGATGATATGATTTGTAAAAGTACTAATACAAAAATAGGAATAATTGATAGCCACATAGTATCTTTATAATTTTCTATCGAAATAGCAGCCAACTCCGCTATAAAAATAGAAACTATAAAATCCATTATTGATAATTCTCCTATCTCTCTTTTACCCATGATTCTATATACTACTGTTATTAATAAATAAAAAAATAAACTTTTACCAAAGACTAATAGATATTTCATAATTAATCACCTAATAATATCATGAACTAATTATCTTTTTTTATGTAAAAAAAGAACACTATTGTGCCCTTTTAAAAAATTCAAATGATCTTCTTCTTGATAACATTTCTCCTGCTTTTACATCTTGTACTCTCTTAGTCTCATCCAAAGGTTGTCCAGCAAATGTTTCAAATAATCCTTCAGCTGAATATCCAATAGAATATAACTCAGCCATATCTTTTATATAAGCTTGTTTTTCTTCTTTAGAAGCACCTTCATTACACATTGAAATAGCTTTTCCTAACATTCCTACATAAAATACCTCTAAGTCTTCTGGACCTTGAGACCAAGAAACACCATTTTTCTCTAAATATTGTTTTTCTTCAGAAACTTTAAAACTAACAGCTGCTTCCAATATACCTAGTCCTCTAACTCCATTATTAAGCGCTTGATTTAAAACATACGCTTTACCCAAACAAACTTCCGTAGCTGTTACATCTTCTAACTCTTCACCAGTAGCATTCGAATAAAATGTCGTTAAACAAGGTAACACTGTATCTAAATACTCATTGGCTAACTCTAAATAAGCTTCATCTGTAACCTCGCCAAACTTAATTGATTTTTTTGTAGTTAATTCATCCCATCTGATAGAACGTTCATTTTGTTTATCTTTACTCAATGAAGCAAAGCATTTATCTTCATCAATTACACCAGTAACAGCTAAACTCTCAAGTAATGCCTCAGCCGATACACCAGAAACATAATAAGCTTTAGCTCTTGTTCTAAGTTCAGTTACTTCTTCTATTAAATCAGTATCATATGGTGCAGAATCAGGTAATAATAAATCTAAAGAACTAGATAAAACTCTAACATAAAAATCATCAATTTCTTGATCATAAACAAATGTTCTTTCTGGATTTTTCGGATAACTTTTATCTAAAAGCATTTTATATCTTACAGCTGTTTTAAATACATCTTCCGGTTTTCCCTTTCTTAAATCAACCGCATCAATAGTATTACGAGTTGCCTTAATTAAATCCGCAATCGCAATACTATTATCTTTATTTTTAGTTTTATAAGAATTTGTAATCAAGTATTCACAAACCGTATCCACATATAAATAAGCTAACTCTTTAAAATGTAAAGCCTTCTTAACATCTCTTTCCATATATATCCCCCTTTTAATTTATACCTCTCAATTGGTACTGCAAATTATACCATAAAACACACCAAAAGTCAATAATTGTCATAGTTCACCATCAATAAACATAACATCTAGTGAGGTGCTATATGACTTATATAAAGAAATATGGAAAGCGATTACTATTTACCATGATATCCATATTACTATCATTACTCGCTATAACATTATTATATTATTTCAATATTATTGGCCAAAATACCAATAAAGCATTAAAAATAATTGCTATATTAATAAATATATTTATAAGTAGTTTCATACTAGGTAAAAATACACTTAAAAAAGGCTATTTAGAAGGAATTAAACTAGCCCTAATAATAATTCCTATATTCATAATAACTTCTCTATTAACCTCATCAAAAATAGAAATAAGAGCTATATTATATTATATAATAATTCTAATAACATCAATTCTTGGTAGTATGATAGGTATAAACAAAAGAAAAGAGTCATGACTCTTTTTTATTTTTTCACTGCTACTTTAACAGTATCCGTAATTCCTTCACCTATTTTAGAATATTGATCAGAAAACTTAGCTTTCATACTCTCTGTCGTATATAGTACTTCACCAGTTTTTAAAACAGTAACATTCGGATTAGTTGATACATATAGAGGAGAATTAGTATCAGAATAAGTCCAACCTTCCATATCAGTAATCTCTGATTTTTCTTTCCTTAATGTTGCCTCAACATCACCAGTTTCAAAGGCTTCAACTAAAGATATTTTTTTCCCAGGAAGTCCTTTAATAGAATGCTTATCATAACCAGTTTCTGTCAAATAATCATCCCTTTTTACAGGGCTATCAAGTAGATAAAAAGTAGAAATACCTTCTTTTTCTAAAATACAACCATTTATCATATCTTTAGAAAAACTATCTCTAAAAGTTACTTCTTCTCTATCTTCTAAACTTAATTGAATGTACTCATCATAAGAAATATCTTTTTTATAATACTCACTACTCATAACATTTAAATAACCAAGTTCAACAAGAATACGTTTTCCCATCTCATCATGTATCAAAATACTACGTTCATCACCATCATTCAATATTTTATAAACATTTAAATATAATGGAGAATAACTATCATTAGCCTCTTCATTTAAAAATATCAACGCCAACTCTGCGTTATCTGAAATATCACTTCCATACATATTT
>CAVKJF010000032.1:10039-11762 GCA_963656615.1 bacterium
ATAAATCGATATTGTTCTGATTCCTTGGTATTACTAGGAGAATTATGAAGTTCTTCGACTAAACTTATTACTTCATCATTTGTAAGATTATTCCTAAAAATCTCAAGTAAACAACTATCATCTCCACCAAACACTAATTTATATATTGGCTCTGGTCCCACAATACTAATTAGTAACTTTAAATTATCAACTGCATCAGGATATGATTGACTATCTAAATTATAAAATTCTTCTGTCATCAGCGTCGCAACAGCTTCATCTAAATAAGCATAATAACATCCATCAGCTTGTAAAAGATGCATAAATTCATGAACTAAAGTAGAACTTCTAGAATCCTTATGTACATTTAAAACATTTGGTTCATAAATAGAATAATATCCATAATTTTTAGATTCTATTTCCCCTTCATCACCATTATATACTCTTAATTTAATATCACTAAATTTAGCATTAGCAGTATACTTCATCGGTGTACCCTCATAATATTTAAACACCAGTTTTAAAAGTTCTTCGTTTCCTAATAATTGTTTATCTATTGCGTCAAATTCACTTTCATTAATTGCCTCAATTGCGTCCATATAATCCATTGGTCCATTCTTATACATATCATATAAATCAGTAGCTGAATGTATTCCTAATACAATTAAATCTTCATTAACACCATACATTTCTCTAAAATGAAATATATCAAAACTACCAAGCATAATAGTTATTGATAAAGCTGATATTACAAAAACTCTAGCTATTTTTTTACCAGGTTTACATTTTTTATTTTCCGAATCACTAGATAAATACATAGTAGCGTCCTTACCATTAGCTCTTACAAACATTTCAAAATCTTCTTTTTCTTCTTTCATAAAATGTTTAAAACCAGTTTCCTTATCATAATAAATACTATATCCATCCACATCAGTTAAATAAATACAATTAGAATTAAAACGTAATTTATTAAGTACATCATTTATATATTTACTATCTGATTTTGAAAAACCATCTTTTGAAACATGAAAAGCGCCAAGTTTCCCATCTATAACTTTTAATAATTCATAACTATTATCACTATTTCTAATTATTCCATCAAGCATAATATCCCTCCGTAAATAGTACAGTTTTTAGTATAACATAAAAAAAGTAATATAAGAAATATTTCTCATATTACTTTTTAATTATATAGAAATTATTATACAGCTTTAGCGTATTGTTTAACAGGAGCATCTATCATAACAACAGTAGTAGAAGGTAATTCTTTATCACCAACTATATATCTGAATGTTGAACAAACATCATATCCTAAAGAAAATATTTCTAAAGCCTTTTCTTTATATGCAACACGTAAATCTAATTGTCCATCATTCCTATTATCTACTGGAACTATTGCATTAATATATCTATTTAATAAGCTTACATAGAATTCATCATCTAAAGATACTAAAGGTTTCTCATCTAAAACACTCTTAAATATATCACTATCTTTCATTCCTGCTCTTACTTTAGATTTAACCAAGTCTTTAACTCTCTTATTCTCACCAAAGGATATGTTTTTAGGCCCTTTATGTTCTGGTAATGGAAAAGCACCATCTATATAATCATTAATAATTCTACTCATAGAATCTCTACTTTTTTCTATTTTCATACAATCCCCTCCTTTAGAGACAAAGCTTCATAATTATATCACACTAGAAATTATATGTAAAGAGAAAAAAACTAGTACCATAATATAACC
>CAVKJF010000033.1:0-10516 GCA_963656615.1 bacterium
CGGATTTTTTGCTTTTTTTGTACTTACATGGTGTCACATCAATTGTAACTCTACATAGTTAAGAAAAAAGTTTTGTAGAGTTATCTTGTATTTGAATATTTAATATGATAAAATTATAAAAGGTGGTTGTGTATATGTTAAAAAGGATACTAAAATGGTTATGGGAGTTTGTTGAAGTTTTAATTATTATTTATGTTATATTCATTACTTCGTGTATTTTATGTCGAAATAAATTCGGTTATACACAGTTTAGTGATATGACTTTTATAACGGTAAATGATAGTAATGCTAAATTTATTCAAAGTAGTAAACCTGGAGATTTGTTAATTGTTAGAGGACAACAAACAGGTCTTGATAAGGGTGATTTAATTTACTACTATGTTACTGTTGATGAGAAGTATGTTGTTAGGACAGGAGTAATTGAGTCTAAAACAGAGGATGATTATTCAGCTTTATATGTTTTAAATGATGAGGATAAGACTTCTGTTGCTAGTAATAGAGTAATTGGTAAATATGTATCTACACATCCTGGAAAAGGTAGTGTTTTAGAGGTTTTAGAGAGTAGATTTGGTTTCTTATTCTTAGTATTATTACCAATACTTATTGTCTTTATTTATCAAGTATATCAACTAGTTATTGTTGCTAGATACGAAGTTGTTGAAGATGATGGTGAAGAAAAGCCTAAGAAAAAAGAACTTCCTAAGAAAGAAGAAAAAACTATAGTTAAGGAAGAAAAAATAGAGGAAAAGGTTGAAGATGTTAAACCTTCAGTAACAGATAAATTTGATGAAGTTATGGAAAGTCCTAAAGAAGAGAAAATGGTAGAAAAAAAGCAACAAGAAGATGACGATGTAGAATTACTATAAAAGAAAAATGGAAGAAGTGAATCTTCCATTTTTTTGTGTTGTTTTTTGTTTCTTATCTTTTATTACCGCAGCGTGTACAGAATGTATCAGAATCATTAAATTTTTGACCACAATTTGTACAGAAACTACTTAACCCTTGAACATTATTTGTAGGTTGATTATACATTTGATTATTGTTCATTATTTGGCCATTATTATTCATTTGATTATTATACATATTTTGGTTGTTGTACATTTGTTGATTGTTATACATTTGTTGATTGTTATACATTTGTTGATTATTTACATTCATGTTTTCTTGTCTTAAATATACGCAATTATCATCGAAAGCTATAATTGGTAGCATAATTGCAGAGAAGAAAACCATCGCAACTCCATATCCGGTTGATTTTCCAAATCTATGGGCTAATTCAATATATAATTTAAAAATTATATAGATGTTAGCACCTGGAATAAATATTAGTAATATTAGCCAAGGCGAAAGTCCAACAATTTTAAATAAAACAACGGCATTATAGATTGGAATAATTGCTTCCCATCCTTGATAACCTGCTTTTTTAAATAATTTCCATAGGGATACAATACTAATTATTGTTATTGCAAGAGTAACAATATTAATTGTTGGGTTTGAACTGCTACCAGAGTAATAGTAATCATAACTACTCATTAAATATACCTCCTTCTATTTTTAATTGTAACATTATAGTACTTTCAAATCAATAAATTTAGTTTACTTAATTCATTTGTTTTGATATAATTTATGCTAGGAGAATAGTTATGAAAAAGAATAAGAAAGCAATCCAAATTATAGTTGTTTGTTTAGTTGTATTAGGGTCTTTGTTTTACTTGTATTCTAAAGGTACATATACTTCTTATGAAACATTAACTAATGGAAAAATTACTCCTAAAATAGCTAAATGGAATATAAAAGTAGATGGAATAGAAGTTACTACTAGTGATGTTGTTACCATTGGTCTTTCTAATATTAACTGGGTTAGTAACAACGCTATTGCGACTAAAGCAGTTCCTGGGTCTCATGGTGTTGCGACTGTAAAAATAGATCCTATGGATACAGATGTTTCTATTAAATATACATTAGAAATTATTGATAAAAATGTAGATAGTAATAAGTTCTTAGAAGTTTCTAATATTAATAATTCAACTAATTCATTAATACAAACTGGTGAAAATACTTATGTTGGTGTTATTACTTTAGATGAATTGGAGAATAAAACTATTACTACTTTAACATTTGATGTTTTATGGCCATTAGGTGATGATATAGATCCTTATAGTGATGAAGTTAGTTCAAGTAGTAATTTCTTGGAAATAAATTTTTCAGTAGAACAATATAAGGGTGAGGTAATAACTCCTTATACTGCTGGGTAGGTGTTATGATGTTTAATAAACTAAAAGTAAAACTTAGTAATATTAAATTTTATGAAGAAAAAAAGAGGTTTCTTCTTTTTTCAGTTATGTTACTTTTAGCTTTATTTTTAGCTTATTATTTGTTTAAAGGGGCTTATGCTTCATATAAATCATCTGCTAAATTAGTTACTAATATTGATAAGGCACTTTATTTAATTGATACTGATAAAATGTCTTTTAATATTGATCCAGAACAAATTGTTCCTTCACTAGAACCTTATACTTATAAGTTTAGTGTTTCAAATTTTAATAGTTCTAGGCAAGGAGAAGTTAGTCTTTTATATACAGTTAAAGTCATTACAACAACTAATTTACCTATATCTATTCAATTGTATCGTAATGAAAATTATGATGATAGTCAGGCTACACCTTTATTAACAGGTGCTAGAACTGTACAAGATGAAGATGGTTCTTGGTATAATATTTATGATACTAATAATTCTTATACTATGGATTATAAAAATAAAATTACAGATATTTATACTTTAGTTGTAAACTTTCCCAAAAGTTATAGTAGTAGTACTACTTATGCAGACTGTATAGAAAGCATTGAAGTAAGAATTGAGTCGTCTCAAAAAGTAGATTAGAGGTGTTTTGATGGAGTTTATTAGGAAACATAAAAAAGCTAGTACAGTTCTATTAATTCTTTTGGTACTTTTATTGTTATTTGGACTTAGTTATGCTAAGTATGTTTATAATATAGTTGATAGTTATATTTTAGAAACTAAAGGTTTTTACTTTAATAGTAGTGTTATGTCTATTAATGGAAAAAATTATAATATTAATAACTGGGATGGTGTTAATAGTTATACTTTAATGGTAGATGTTAATAGTAAAAAGAATGAAGAAAAATATACTACTCATGATATTAGTTATGATATTACTTGTAAATGTCCTGATAATGTTAGATGTGAACTTAGTAAAGAATCTGGTATTATTTATCAAGACAAAAAGACGGATAGTTTTCAAGTTACAATGATACCAAATGAAGCTATTCCAGAGGGACAAGAGGTTAGAATAGAAGTAATTGCTACTTCTAATTCACCATATACAAAGTCATTGTCAGCAGTTTATCATGTTGGAGTTTTAAAGAGTAACTTTACTTATAGTATAGAAGATAGTGTTAATTCTAAATATTTAATATTAAATGTTACTAATTCGGTTGCTTATTATGAAGTAGAGGAAGCTTTTCTTGATTATAATGTTGGTGATAAAGTATCTTTAGATGACTATGTTAATTTAAGTGATGAGAATAAGAAAAAGTGTTTTTCAGCTAAAGTAACTGTTACTTTGCCAGCTGATGTATTAGCACTTGATATGACTGCTAAATCATATTTACATATGACGGAAAATAGTCAAGTTGATACTACTTTAAGTGATGGATATAAATATGTAAAAAGTTATACATTTTTACTGGACGCTACGGCGAGTGAAAAGATTTTATTTTATAAAAATGATATTAGTAAAGATTATACATATCCAATAGTTAATGATTCATCAATTATAGATGTTAGTGTTTTATTAGCAGATTAAATCTTTAAATAAAAAATATTATATGTTATAATTTTACTAGACTAGAAAGGATGAGGTATGGTGAGTGATAATTTAGTAGTTACTTATATGAATTATAAAGTTAATTATCTTTTAAAATATGGATTGTTAATTATGCATTCAACTGATGAATTCCTTTCTGATTGTTTGAGTAATTATTTAAAAACATATGTTAATAGTTGTTACTATCTTATTTTTGATACAGTTAATTCTAAAGTTTATGATGATAAAGTAATGAGGGAAGAAATCGAAGGTAAAAGATTAGAAATGTTAGATGACCTTTCTAATTATGAACTTATAGATAGTAATGAAGAATATAAAAATAAGAAAAATTATATTAATGATTGTAGTAAAATAATTCCATTTTTAATAAAGTTAGATTTATTTAGATTCAATGATAAAGAAGAGGCTAATACTGGTATTAAATCTTTAGTTGATCAAGATAATTTTGTTAAAGAGAAGCTTGGTACGGATATTTTAAAATTAATTAGTTTGGTTGTTGATACTAATAAAGTACTTAGTAATTTTTTTGAGAAAAAAGATACTTACTTTTCACTTGATTATTTGTTATTTAAAGATGTTGATAATTATGTAAAAGTAGTTATTAATAATGATGTAAAAGTGTTACATGATAATTATAAAAATTCTTTAGTAGAAAGATGTTATAGGGATAAGAAGATTCAGTTTGAAAAGGTTTATTTATTAGGAATTAAGTTTATTAAACAATTATTATTTGATGTTTATAATAGTTCATTATTGTATGATAAATATTTTATTTTGATACCGGAATTTATATTTGAGGATAAGAAGGATTTAAATAAGATTTTAGATTTATTTGATAATCCATTAATTAAACGTTATGTTGTACTTGGAATTGTTTCTGATAATTATTATAGTAATCAGGCATTTATTAGAAAGTATAATTTTAGTATAGCTTGTATTCAGGACTTTTCTCATATTAATGATGTTAGTACTAAACTTACTAATTTAGATAATAGTAATTTATTTGATTATATATTAGTAGATAGTTTTAAAGATAAGGACTATGATAGTTTTGTTAAGTACTCAATGGTTAATTTGGATGGTATTTTATTTAATAAGGAGTGATAATTATGCAGACTTTTGCGAGATTCTTATTTGAGTTTATGTCTGTGTTCTTTGGTGGTATAGGCATGATATTTAAAGGGTTCTTTTTAGGGCTTGTACAGGTATTTAATGTTAAAGAATATGCTTATATTATTCAAGTTTATAAGAATGATTTTAAAGTTGGTGAATGGGTATTAGTAATTGCGGCAATTGTAGTTTTAGTAATTATGTTAGCTTTAATTATTTTACTTTTCTATTTCCTTATTAAAAAATATTTGAAGTTTAGAAAAACTTTAGTTGAACAAGAATCTATGTTAGAAGAAATTGGAGCTTTAAATAAAGAAGTTGCAACTCTTGTACAAGAAAAAGAAAAAATTCTTGCAATGAAAGTTTCACAACTTGGACTTAAGCCTGATGAAGAAGCTGAAGTCTTAGAAGAGGAAGAAGTTAAAGAACAAGATCCTACTAAAGTTGATGATAGTAATATTAGATTCTCTAAATTACACGCTATTGATATTGCTTATAAAGATTATAAGGTTCAAGTATATAATAATACATTTACTTTGGAAGAATTGGTTGAATTATTTAGAAACTTTGCAGCTTCCAAACTACGTTTATACTATACAACTAATATGATTAGATTATTTATATCAGCTTTGTCTGCTACAAAGCTTGTTATATTACAAGGTATTTCTGGTACTGGTAAAACTTCGTTAGCTTATGCTTGGGGAAAATTCATTAGAAAAGACGCAATTATTGCTTCTGTTCAACCTTCTTGGAGAGATAGAACTGAACTTTTTGGCTATTTCAATGAGTTTACAAAGAAATTTAATGAAACAGAAGTTTTAAAGAAAATGTATGAAGCTGGCTATAATGATGATGTTTATGTAACTGTACTAGATGAAATGAATATAGCGCGTGTTGAGTACTACTTTGCTGAAATGTTATCTATTCTTGAAATGCCTACTAGAGATGAATGGATAATTGAACTTGTTCCTAGTGTTTGGGATACAGATCCGGTTAAGTTAAAGGGTGGTAAATTACAAATTCCTGGTAACATGTGGTACATTGGTACTATCAATAACGATGATTCTACTTTCGCTGTTACTGATAAAGTGTACGACCGTGCTATGCCAATTGATATTAATGATAAGGGTCAAGTATTTGAGCCAATTGATACTGATTCTATGAATATTAATAGTTCTTATTTGGAAGGATTATTCAAGCAGGCAAAAGAAAGACATCCATTAACTGATGAAATGGCTAAGAAGATAGATGAAATGGATGACTATGTTATTAAACACTTCCGTATTGCCTTTGGTAACCGTATTGTTAAACAGATGAAAGACTTTGTCGCAACATATGTTGAATGTGGTGGTAAAGAAGTAGATGCAGTTGATTATTATATAGCTAGAAAAATATTACGTAAATTTGAACAATTAAACTTAGCTTATATTAGAGATGAGTTAGATGGTTTTATTGAGTACTTGGATAAAACCTTTGGTAAAGAAAACTTTAATGAATGTAAGGAATATTTATTAAGACTTAAGAAAATGGTATAGGAGGTAGAATTTTATGGCTGATACAGATGTTAAAATAGATGTTGAAGATTTAAAGAATGATTCGTTTATGAATCATCTTAATTCTACCTTATCTGTAAAAAGAGATTATGAGTTACATGAATATGACTATTATTGGCTAGAAATTATAGAAGATGTTTTACCTTATATAGATAATATCTTACGTAATCCAAAGAGATTTATTGTTAATGAAGAAGATATCGTTAAAGTAGAGTTGTCTAAAAAGATTACAGTTGAAAGTGTTATACATTTAACACAACATACTAATTTAATACAAGATTATAATCCAAAAACTGGTGATGTTAAACCAACTAAAGTATTAAATATTAATAAAGAAGAAAGTTTAGATACTTATGAAAATAGATTTATTTATACTTTGATTAATAATTTAAGGTCTTTTTTTGAACAAAGAGTTGAAATGACTGGAGCTAATTCTACTTATCAAGATATTAAAGATATTAAGTACGAAGGAAATTCTAAAGTAGGGAATGAAGATATTAGTTTTTCATTGGTTATTAATTCTACTAATAAGAATACCAAGGAAGCAAATAATGGTAGTGATTTATCTTATGCTGAAAGACTGGCTAAAGTAAAAGTCCAGTTGGATGGATTTTTTGGTACAGAGTTGATGACTACACTTAATAAACTTCATGTTGAAAAGGTACGTTCACCAATTAGAAAGACTAATGTAATTTTAAAGAATCCAAACTTTAGAAAAGCAGAAGAGTTATGGAACTATATACAGACTTATGTTAATAAAGATAAGAATGTTGTTGATAAAAAGAATTACTATGATGATGGTGATTTAAAAGATGAATATAATCAAGCTATTTTAATGACTTATATCGCAAATAAGTCATTGAGTGATGATAATACTAAGTTAGATGAAGTTTCTATGCTTACTAATGTAATTGATAGACTTATTTCTAATTTGTTAGATTCAGATGATGAATTGACTGAGGATGAGTTAAAAGATGTGTTTATTAAACAGATAAAAAAGACTAAGTTAAATAATAATAATAAGAGAAAAGTTATTTTGAAAATACTTAAAGATAGAATGGATAAAGATAAAAGTAAATTACTTGATGATTTTTCTTTATTAGAAAGGGTATAATATGCAGAAAATACTTGAGAATAAAGCTTTTAAAATTATATATGGTATTATTAAGACTTTTATAATTACTTTTTTAGTAATATATTTGTTATTTGTAATGGTTCAGCGTGTTACTAATAATTCTAGTATTTTAGGTTATAGAATGTTTACTGTTGCGACTGGATCAATGGAACCTGTATATAATGTTAATGATGTTATTTTGGTTAAGGATACAGATCCTAGTACTTTAAAAGTAGGTGATGATATTGCTTATTTAGGTAATAGAGATGCTGTTAAAGGATTAGTTGTTACCCATAGAATTATTAGAATAGAGACTTTAGATGATAATAAAGTTCATTATACTTTAAAGGGTGTTAATAATAAGTATGAAGATCCTAGTATTACTGAAAATCAAATATTGGGAAAAGTACTTGGTAAAGTTTATGTAGTTAATTTTATTAATCATATAGTTAAAAATATATATGGATTTTTCTTCTTAGTATTCTGTCCTTTAGTTTTAGTTATATTTTTAGAAATAGCTGATACTATAATAGAAGCTAAAGTTGAGAAAAACGAATTACGTTTAATTGAAAAAGAAGATAAGAAGAAAAAGGCTAAAGGTGTTGAGGAGATAAGTGAAGAAGAAGACATTATATAAAAAAGATGTTACTAAAGTTTATAATGCTTTGCAGAAACAAAGAAAAAGATTAAAGAGACGAAGTGTCTTTTTAGCTTTGTTTGTTTTGGGTGTTAATGCATATGCTTGGTTTGTATTTATATCTAGTGCAAGTGTTAATGTTAAGTCTAATGTTATTTCTTGGGATGTTAATTTCTTAGATGAAAATTCTGAAGTTAAAGATTTACAGATACTTACTTCTGATTTATATCCTGGTATGGATACTTATACTAAGACTATTAAGATTAAAAATAATAGTGATTTAAGAGCTAAGTTTGAAGCTAATATTGATAGTATTAGTGTTTTAGGTGAAGAGGTTTCTAATTCTAGTAATACTTATGAAGAGAAGGTTGATTATTTAAAGAATACTTATCCATTTATTGTTAATATTACTTATCCTAAAGATATTTTGGATAAGAATGATTCAATGGATTTAGTTATTACTATTGATTGGCCTTATGAAAAGACTGATGACTTAGCTAGAGAATATTATAAGTTGACTAATCAATATAAGTATGATGATTCAGTTATTTATTATAAGCTTGTTAATAATAGTTATGTTGATGCCGGTATTACTTCTGATACATTTAATTCTAATAAACTGAATCTTTATTTAGAAAAAGATGATGCTGATAGTTATTTAGGATACAGTTGTAAGAATTATAAAGATAGTACTGAACAAAGTTGTTTTAAATTTCATTTAGTATTAACTGTTACACAAATTAATGAGTAAAAAAATAAGTGCTTTGTTAAGCACTTTTCTTTTGTGAGAATCTTATACTTGCGGCGATAACTGCTTTTGAATTTTCATCTATAGCAACATCTGTATCAGCTTTGTTATCCATGTTATTATCAGATTCATCGTACCATTCAAAGTAAAGTCTTATTTTTGTTTGTTTGGTATTATGAGCAATTTCACCTTTTATTGCTTCACCAGATAGTTCTGTAACAACGTCTTCAGTAGTATCAGTTGGATTTATTATATAACCTGAAGTTCTTAAGTCTGATATTTGGTTTTCCTCACCTATAGAGATGCCAAGTTCATATGTAAAATCTACATCAACATTGGAAGCATCAATAATAATATCACAGTAACCTTTAGACCCAGGGGCAATTACAGAATCTTTTGTATATTCATTTCCTTCAAATACTGGGATAATGTTATTAGTTAAAACACTTTTATTCTCGACATCTTCATCATTTATTTTAATATTCCATTTAGCAATTTGTAAATCAATATTACCAGTTACTTGTTTACGATATTTCGCTAAAGATGTTTGAAATAGATATATAAATGAGAAAGATACAATAAAGATAAATATTAAAATAAAGCGAATATCCTTATTTATGTTTTTCATACTATCACCATTTTAATTTTATCATAAACAAGCTAATTGTCAAATAAAGAAAATGTGATATTATATTATTAGGTGATTTTATGGAATTAGAAAATCAATATAAATTATTAGTACTAGGTTACTATGGTATGATGTATTTAGATGATTATGATTTAAAAGTATATATATTAAAAGATATAGAAGAATATATTAAAGCGTTTATAAAAAATAATCCAATTAAAGATTTTGATTATAAAGAAATGGCTTTAAAATATGAGAGTGAGACTAGTAAAAAGACTAAGTTACAAGATACATTAATTGTTTTACATAAGATTAAAGCTCCTATGGAAGTTATTTTACTTGTAAAGAAACATTTAAAAGAGGAAGAAGAAAAAGAAAAGAGAAAGAGAGATTTGTAAAATTTGTTTTTACAAATCTCTTTGTTTATACTATAATAAATGGTATTTAGAGGTGGTTTAGGTGAATATTTTGATTTGGATTATTTATTTTATACTTGGATTATTAATGTTTTATGGTGTTAATTATTGTAGAAGAAAGTATTCTTTAAGTAGAATACAAAGTATAATTTTTTCAATACTTATAGTTCTTGTAGTTTCGGGTATTACTTTAAGACTAGGTTGGACAAAGTTTACTGATAATATTTTTGTTGTTTTAGTTTTTAAGTTTTTATGTGAATTAGTATATTCTGGATATTATTTAGAAGAAGATGTTTTTAAGAGTAGAGAAAATATTTATTTACTTGGTGAAGTTATTTTAGGTTTTATAATTAATCAAGAACTTATTAATAAAGTTAATGATGTGTTTTTATCAGGTAATGATTTAAAATTAATTATCTGGGTTCTTATAATTTTATATCTTTATAAGTTTTTTAAGAATAC
>CAVKJF010000033.1:10556-11643 GCA_963656615.1 bacterium
AGAATACTGATGTTAAGAATGTTACTGATACGAATGAGAGAATTATATCAAAAGAAAAGATTGTAATTAATTACGCTAAATTTAAAATTAGATTTGGTGAAGAAATTACTTTAAAAGATGCTAATTTAAAACTTATAGTTTATAGTATTATGATACTTGGTGATTATCGTAGAGGAGAATTTTTACGTAAAATAGATAACTTAGTTTTTAAGTTGAGTTTAAAGCCTAGAAAATTAAGTATTATGCAGGTTAATTCTAAAAAATTTATTACTGATTATGATGGAATTGAATTAGTATGTAAGAAAATTAGTAAAATTTCTGAGAAGTGTAAAACTGGGAAGAATTCTTATAAAGAAATATTTAAATCTTATGATAAGGAAAATTGTGATACTTTAAATTATATATATGAGGAGTTAAATAAGTTTTGTAATTTATAATTAGTTTCTTTTCAAAACGTATAAATTATGTTATATTTTTACTGTAAGGTAGGTTATGTGTGATGAAAAAGAAAGTTTTACTACTGTTATTAATTGCTGGTTTTTGTTTTTTATGTACTGGTTGTGTTGGTAATGTAACGAGAGGTATTAGACATGCTGGTTTTACATTATCCGATACAGAATTTGTATGTAGTTTATTAGTTCCTGGTAAGGATAATCTTGATTATGAAAAGATAAGATATATTACAACTACTAATAAAGCAATTACGGAATCTGGCAAAGTTTATGATTTATCTTTAGGACAGCATTTTTCTAATGAACAGAATTGTAAAGCATCTGACTTTACTAAGAAGGTTGTTGCGATAATTGATGATAATGTTGTGAAGGCTGCAGATGATAAGTATTATTATTTAAGCTCTAATGATGCTTCTAATAAAGATAAATATCCAGAGGTTACAGAAAATGATCAAGCGTATAGTATTTATAGCATTTTGTTTTCAGATTCAGCTATTAAAAAAGTGATAACAGCAGATAATAATGCTGGAATTTATTATGCTTTAAAAAATGATGGTAATGTATATAAATTAATTATTACTAGAAGTGATTCTAGGTCTCCATATACATTGTCTAGTAGTGAAATTGTATATAGT
>CAVKJF010000034.1:0-11476 GCA_963656615.1 bacterium
TATTATAAAATATGTAAATTGACAAAATATGTTAATAAAACTGACCTATAATATAATTAATTAGAATTATTTTAACAAATTATGTTATTATTATATTATATTGGAAGGATGTAAAAAGGTATGGGAAAAATATTTAAGCATTTAGATAAACCATTATTAATTATTTCTATATTACTATTTATCTTTGGACTAATCATGGTTTTTTCAGCTTCAAATGTAATTGCTTATATGTCGCACGAAGTAAGTGCTTATTATTATTTCATTAGACAAGGAGTCTTCTTACTAGCAGGATTTTTTATGTTCCTTGTAATGATAAACTTTTCAACTAAAAGTTATGGATTTGTCTCCTGGTTTCTTTTAATTGTTTTTTCAATAAGTTTAGTAGTTTTACTAGCAATTATAAAACCAAAAAACCAAGCCCAAAGCTGGTTTGAAATAGGGCCTGTATCTATTCAACCAAGTGAGTTTATAAAGGTTATTGTTATAATCTGGCTATCATGTTTTTATGATAAGCATCAGAAACAATTAAATAAATATAGTACAAGTTTATTTCCTATATGCGTATGTGCCGGAATAGCTTTCTTAATATTTTTACAACCAGACCTTGGTACTATGATTATCTTTGTTTGTATCGTTGCTGCAATATTTTTTGCTGTACCGATAAGTAAGGAGATAAAAGTAAAGACAACCTTTGCCACCTTAGGCTTTATGCTCTTTGCCTTTGTAGCTTTTGCCTCATCTGGTAAAACTCTTCTTCAAGAAAGACAACAAGAACGTCTAAACTTTACTAATCCATGTGCTGATTTATTAGATTCTGGAAACCAAGTTTGTAACAGTTACATCGCTATTAATAAAGGTGGCTTAACTGGTGCCGGTCTTGGTAACTCAACTCAAAAGTATTTATATTTACCAGAACCATATACAGACTTTATCTATGCCGTAGTTGTAGAAGAGTTAGGACTAGTTGCTGGAGTCTTATTACTAATCGGTTATATGATAGTTTTATATAGAATACTAATTATTGGCCGAAACAGTCCCTCAAATAAAGGAAGTGCCATATGTTATGGTGTTGCCATATACATATTCCTTCATGTCGCTGTAAACTTAATGGGTATATTAGGTTTAATGCCAATGACTGGTGTTCCATTACCTTTTATTAGTTATGGTGGTAGTTTCACAATTTGTTTAATCGCTGCTTTAACAGCTGTCCAAAGAGTTAGTGTAGAAACAGCTTTAGCTAAAGAAAGAGGTGTAAAACGTGCCTAATATATTTATTCATGAAAAAGTTGCCTACAATATAGCTAAAGAAAATAAATATTTAGATACGCCTAATTTCTATTTAGGAGTTCTAGCACCAGATGCTGTAAATTTAAATGGTTTTGCTCCTAAAGAAGAAAGATGGATTTCTCATTTAAGAGATAAAGATCTTTCAACATGGCGGCAAAACATCATTGATTTTTATAATAAAGAAAAAAGCAACTATGCCTCATACTTTTTAGATGGCTACTTAATTCATATTTTAACAGATATTATATTTGACGATTATTTTTATGATAACGTCATAGACCTAATAAAAAAAGATTATAAAGGTATAGAAGACGCCCATCCATTACTATTAAAATCTATGAATGATTACGCGATAGTTAATAAAGATGATAACCTGGTAGGACACATAAAAGAGAAATTGAATAATGCTGATAGTTTTAATATTAGAAATATCTCAAAAGAACAATTACTTTCTTGGTCAAAGAAACAATTAAAGTATAATGAAACATCTTCAAATACTAATCGATATATTACAGATGATTTAATAGAAAAAATAACTACTCAAGTCAGTAAAGAATACCTTGATATTGTAAATAGATACTTTACGTAAAGTGATGCAAATAAGTTAAAAAAGAGAACTAAATAACATAAAGTAAAATATAATAAAGCTCATAAAGGAGAAAGAAATATGGAAAATAAAAAAGAAGGGAAAGGTTTAGTAACCGTAATCGTTATCTTAACAATATTATTAGTATGTGCCTTAGGTAGTACAGCGTATTTTTACTTAAAGTCTAATGAAAACGCAGGTAAAGAAACTGTAGTTACAAAAAGTGATAAAACAGATGTAAATACTCCAGGTGAAAAAGAAACAACAAATACAATAATTCAATTTACTGGTTCAAAATCATTAAACAGTTCCAGTAAAGACTATGTTTTAGCATGTCAAGGAAATGCTGGAATATATGTTACAGTCGATTCAACACAACAAGAATTAACATTTAGTTTTACACCAAAAAGAGTAGTAGAAAATTATTTGCTAAATTGGACTAGCACTGAAACTAATTTAAACAGTAGTATAATTAAATTTGATAAAAAAATAATTGATGTCTTCTTTGGAGGCATGGGTCAAAGTGCTTCAGGGGATACACTATTTATTTTATTAGAAGATGGTACAGTAGAATATATTCCTATTGTTCATATGTTTAATCACGCTCAAGGCGCTCCAATTTCATATGGAAAAATCAATGGTGTTACAGATGTAACTAAATTTGTTTTATCAACTAATAGTGCTGGTAATGGTGTTACAACTTTAGCACTTAAATCTGACGGAACATTCTATGATTTATGGTATGCTCTAAAAGATACTGGAAATTATTAATAAATAAACGTAAAGTGAAGCGAAACAAAAAACTTCACTTTTTAAATTGTCTATTGTTTGTCAATTATCTTGCGTAATTTACTACTATAAGATATATTTAAATAAAAGAGGTGATAAAATGGATTACTACTATGTTAGTATTGATGGCAATGAATACTTTTTACCAGACTTAGTTTTTTTAGGAATGGAAGATGAATCTGCTAACTATATTCAATCAAAATATGATAAAAAATATGTAGCTATTAGTAAAATGAAAAGTGATGGTAATTATCCATTAATGAAAAAAACATATGATAGATGTAATAATTTTGTAGGAATGGTTTTGGCTGAAACACCAGAAGGTGAAGAATTTAATAAAAAAGGAGAAACATTTAGAAACATAGATAGAAGAAGTGATATATGTGTTAAAAACGGTAATATTTCAGCTGCCTGTGATTTGTTAGAAAAGGGTATCGAATTATCATTAAGACCATATAATCAAGTAATGAGGGAGGAAAATTCTAAAGGCTCAGCAAAACAATAATTTTTAAAGTTAATATAAAGAGTTTTGAACAAAAAAGTAAAGAAAGTTGAATTTTATAAAAGTTTGATTTTCTTTTTCATATTATGTACAAAATAATTTTACACTGTTTTTTAAAAGCGTTTTTGACATATTTATCCAGTAGTGCTATAATACATTGCTAACAAGGAGAAGATGAAAGATGCCTGAGGTATGTAAAGATCTCAAACCAGAGTTACTTAGAATTATAAAGATGTCGTCAAAAATATTTATAACAGGACATAGTGAACCAGACTTTGATTCCATTGGATCATCAATTGGTATGTTATCATTATGTCAGTCATTTGGAAAAGAAGCATATATAATAGTTGATGATGATGAGGCTAGCTTAGAGCCAGGAGTAAAAAGAATAATAGATGTTAATAAAGGAAAGTATCATATTATAAAACTAAACGATTTTATAGATTTAACAAGAGATGATACTGATTCAACATTAATAGTAGTTGATGCTAATAAAAAGTATCAAGTGTCAGCGACTCCTTTTCTTGATAGATTTCAAAACGTTGTAATAATAGACCATCATAATCCAGACCAGCATACTATTCCCGCAACAGCTAGTTACATAAATCCAAAAGCATCATCTGCTGCCGAACTAGTTGCTAAATTATTGAATTCATGCAAAGCTAGATATGACGCAAATGTTGCCAACTATTTATTAGCTGGTATTGAACTAGACACAAATAGGTACAAGAAAAATACAAGTTCAATTACCCATGATACAGCTGAAAAACTAATAATTCGTGGTGCTGACCCAGATTATGTAAATGAACTTTTTCTAGCTGAATTTGAAGCTGATCGACGCGTTAATAATTTAGTATATAATGGTACGTTATTTGCACATTATCAACACTATCAAATAAGTTTTACGTTAAACAGAGAAAAACCAGGTACTATATATAAAAAAGAAGATTTGGCAAAGGCAGCCGACAAGGCTCAAAAGTATCAAACTGATGCATCATTCGCCATAGGATTTGTCAAAGATGACTTGATATCCATAAGTGCTAGAAGTAAAGGATATATTGATGTAGGTGAAATAATGGAAGAGTTTACTGGTGGTGGAAATACAAGAAGTGCTGCCTGTAAAATACCATCAACTGATATAATGTCAGTAGAAGAAAAATTAAAAAGTGTTTTGGACGATAAACTAAATAGTAATAGTCAACAAGTAATGACTGAAAAGCAATATGTAAAAGTAAAAGAATAGAAAAGTTTTAAAATTTCTTTAAGACTTTTCTTTTTTTTTCGAATAATAAAGTAGGAGGTGATAAAAATAACATTTCATTATCGATATCGTAAGCAGATAATTATAGCGAGTGCAATACTAATATTCATCGCAATTACATCAATATTATATATAAGTAATCGTCCTAAAAAACAGTTAAAAGTAGAGAAAACAAACATTACTTTAAAGAAAGAAAAAAAGGAAACAAAAGAAGAAGTAATTGAAGAATATAAGGTAGATATTAAAGGAGAAGTAGTTAACCCAGGAATTTATACTTTAAAAAGCACATCAAGAATAATAGACTGTATAGAGTTAGCTGGTGGTCTAACAGAAAATGCTAATACAACAGTTTTAAATCTAAGTAAAAAAATAACAGATGAAATGGTAATTATAGTCTATAGTAATGCTGAAGTAGAGGATTTTAAAAAGACTAAAGAATTGGAAAAACAAGTTCAAGAATCTTGTATTCAAAAAGATGAAAACTCTCTCAAAAATGATGCATGTATAGGAGAAGCTTCAAGTAATACAGGTTTAATATCAATAAATACCGCAACAGAAGAGGAGTTATCAAGTCTTTCAGGAATAGGTCCAGCTAAAGCAAAACAAATAATTGAATATAGGAATTCATCCGGTCCATTTAAAACAATTGAAGATATTAAACAAGTACCAGGTATAGGAGAAAGTATATATGCTCAAATTAAGGACTATATTACTACATGATTATATATACTATATCTTACTATCAATTACAGTTTTAATAACCATAATAAATATATTAATACCAAGACAGAGTATTTATAATGAAAATATAAAAAGTATAAGTGCAAAAATTATTTCTTCATCGATAACAGGTGATAAGTTAAATCTAACGATAAAAAATAAAGAGAAATTATTAGTAACATACTACTTTAAAAGTAAACAAGAAAAAATTAATTATCAAAAGAATTATCATCTAGGAGACATTATAGAAGTAAAAGGTGATTTATCTGTACCAAAGAAAAATACAACTAAATATCTTTTTAATTACAATTCATACTTAAAACATAAAAATATTTATTACACAGTCACCTCAACAAATATAAAAAAACTATCTAATAATAAAAATATATACTTCAAACTAAAAAATGTAATTGTTAATTTATCCGAAAAGAATGCTTATTTAAAAACATTTCTATTAGGAGATAAATCAAATCTAAGTACTAAAGTAATGTCAAGTTATCAAGAAAATGGTATAAGTCATTTATTCGCTATATCAGGTATGCACATAGCTCTATTATCATCATTAATTACGAAGTTCTTAAAGAAATTCAAGTTAACTGAAGAGAAACGTTATTATATTACCTCCACAATTTTAATAATGTATTTGTTACTAGTAGGTTTTTCACCATCTATTTTAAGAGGTGTATTATTCTATTTATTATTTTCTTTAAATAAGGTTTATTATTTTTACGTAAAACCCGTAAACATATTTATTGTAATATTATCTATTTCATTACTTATTAATTATAATTATGTATTTGATATTGGCTTCTGGTATTCATTTGTAATTAGTTTTTCTTTAATTGCAACTAGTAAGTATTTAACAAGCAATAACTATTTACTAGGTTTATTAAAAACATCAATTATATCATTTTTAGTAAGTATACCAATTAGCCTATATAGTTTTTATCAAATAAATATTTCAAGTATTTTCTATAATTTATTCTTTATACCATATGTAAGTATAATAGTTTTTCCATTATCATTAGTTACCCTTGTTGTACCAATACTTTTACCTATATATGAAATATTAATAAAAATATTAGAAGAAGTATCTTTATTTTTAAGTCACAATAGATTATTGATACTAACATTTCCAAGAATTAATTTTGTATTCTATATTATTTACTATATTCTAATAATTATTTTTATTAAAGGATTATTAAAAAAAGATTATTATAAACTAATTCCATTATTTGTTGTATTACTAATTCATTACATATATCCATATTTTCAAAAGAATTTAATAATAAAAGCAATTGACATTGGTCAAGGAGATTCCATTCTTCTATATTCAGGTAGAGAAACAGTATTAATAGACACAGGAGGAATTGTAACTCATACTAAACCATCCTGGGCAAAAAGTAATAAGGAATATTCTATTGTTAAGAATACAACTATACCATTACTAAAAAGTTCTGGTATCAGAAAAATAGACTATTTAATTTTAAGTCATGGAGATCAAGACCATGTAGGAGAGACAATTAATTTAATAAATAATTTTAAGGTAGAAAATGTCATTTTTAATGTAGGAAGTATTAATAAACTTGAAAAAGATATTATAAATGAATATAGTATAGAAAATATAGATTTCTTAAAAATTGGCCATCACGGTTCAGATACCAGCAGTAGTAAAGAGTTTATTGATATTATGAATCCTAAGTATTCTATTATTAGTGTAGGAGAAAACAATAGGTATAATCATCCTAAAAAATCAGTACTAAATACCCTAAGTAATTCTAAAATATATAGGACAGATAAAGATGGCAGTATAGAAATAGAACTAAGTAAGACTGATTACAAGATTAGTACATGTGCACCGTATAGAAATGAGTAATATGTTAAGATAATTGATGAAAACAAAACAGTTGGCATAATTATTTGTAAAAAGAATAATAAGTATGTAGTAAAATATTGTTCAGATAATAGGAATATTGCTAGAAAATATGAATAAATGTGATATAATAAGCCTCAAAAAACATTGCTTTAAGAAGGTGCTTGTTATGAAATGTATATTTTTAGATTTTGATGGTGTCATTAATAATTGGAATCATTTTACTGGTGTATCAGAAGATAATGCACGTGTTTTAAAACATATTATAAATATAACTGCTGCCAAAGTAATAGTAACTTCTAGTAATAAATATGAATTACAACGCAATGATACCAAAGAATATTATGCTTCTAATTTTTATAAAGAATATGTTAAACCATTGAACGACTTTGGAGTAGAAATATATGATATAACCAGAAATATAAATGGCAATAGGACTTTGGAAATTCAAAAATATATTGCTGAACATAATATTTCAGAATATGTAATTTTAGATGATGAATTAGTAGATCCGATATTACAAGAACATCAGGTGTTTTTAGATTTGTATAAAGGTTTACAAGAAGAACACATTGTCCCAGCAATAGAAATTTTAAATGGTAATCTCGGCTTTTATCCAAAGGAATATAATAAAAGTGAAAGCCCAGCTGAATTAGTTAAAAGAATAAATGCTTATTACAATGAAAAACAATCAAATTGATAAAAATAATTTAGTATTAGATGGAGTGTTATTATGGAAATAGAACCAGAATTATATGGAAAAATAGTTTCTGCAGCCTTATTAAAAGATAATTGTATATATATGGCCAGAGAAGGCCATCATGCGATTTTTACCATGGAGCCTTTAGGTGTGCTAAGAAGTGCTAAACAAGGTTTTGTTACAGAGTATGGCTATTTTGTGAATAGAGAAATCGGTTTATACATTGCCGAATATTTTGACCAAGTAGATACTAAATATAATCCAGAAGATAGACTGGTGAGTGAAGATTTAAAAAAAGAAGACTTGAAAGTATTAAGATATGTCAAAAACTATACATATAAAGAAAAACAAAAATAACAAGCATAACACTTTTAATTTTCTCTTGAATAATAGACAAAAAACAAAAATTCATATACAATGTATTTATGGTGATTTAAATGAAAAACATTAGTAACGTTATATCAAATTTAGATGAAGTAAAATTAGATCATTCTTTTCAAGACGCTTGTAGTGATAAAGAGTTTTATGATTATGTATATTCATTAGGAATAGCAGAAGATACATTAAAGAAATATACGTCTAGTTTGGAAGACAGTTTTGAAGAATATAAAAATTGTAAGAACTGCCCAGGTCTTGAAGAATGTCCTAATAAAGTACATGGATATAAATATAGTCCTGAAAAAGATCAAAATCTAATTAGATTTTCATACATAGCTTGTAAAAAACAAGAAAAAAAATATCATGATGATGCTTACAAGGAGAACTTAGAATTATTTTGCTTACCAAAGGAAATTAAAGAGGCTTCATTAAAAAACTTATATAAAGATGATAAAGCAAGATTACCAATAATAAAGTATTTTAAAGAATTTATTGATAGCTATACAAATAATGAAAAAGCAAAAGGTCTATATCTAACTGGTTCCTTTGGCTCAGGTAAAACATACATGATAGCGGCACTTTTTAATGAAATGGCTAAAAAAGGAGTTCAAAGTACATTAATATATTATCCAGAATTTTTAAGAAGTTTAAAATCTTCATTTCAAACAAACTATAGTGAAAAATTCGATTATATAAAAAAAGTTCCATTATTATTGCTTGATGATATAGGTGCCGAAAACTGTAGTGCCTGGTCAAGAGATGAAGTTCTAGGACCCATACTTCAATATCGTATGGAACAAGGCCTACCTACATTTTTTACTTCAAATTTAACAATGGATGAATTAGAACAGTCCCTAGCCATAACGACATCAGGAGCAGACAAAGTAAAAGCTAGAAGAATAGTAGAAAGAATTAAACAATTAACAGTTACCTTAGAATTAATAAGTAAGAATAGAAGAAACTAAAAGTAATAATAAAGTACTTCAAAAATATGAACTAAACATTTCATCTTTGAAGTACTTTTTATTTCAAAAACATTTTTGTACGATATCCATAGAATCCTATTTTCCTTGACAAATAAGCACTTTTCAAGTATAATAGGCACTGCTTTGGAGTGAGTGTATGAAGTCATTAGAAAAACAAAAGAAAATTGTTAAGATTTCTTTGATATTAGTCGGAATATCGATGTTTTTAGTTTTGGCTAAAAATATAGATTTAGAAGAAAATAACTTCTCACTAGCTTACGAATATATTAATACCAAAGATATGGCATCAGTAGAAGTAGCTTATAAAAAAGCCTTAGCTGATGGTAATACATATACCGCTGTTGCGAAAGATAATGCTATAACAACAAATACAAAAGTAGAAGAAGCACAACTCCAAACAATGAATAATTCATTAGCCTTGAAAAATAAAGTAAACTGGTATCTTCCTGTTGAGAATGGTATCATTACTCAAACGCCAAGTTACAATCATGTAGCTTTTGATATTACTAGTACAAGAGGAGTTTACGAAACTATTTTTCCTATTGCTAATGGAACTATATCAGGAATTTATACAGATAATGCCGGAGCATTAATTGTAACCGTACATCATGTAATTGACGGTGTTAATTATACCTCCCAGTATGTTCACCTTTCTTCTTATGCCCCTAATATATATGTAGGGAAAGAAGTAACTATAAATGACGCATTAGGTCAAATGGGTGCAACTGGTATCGCAACCGGTGTGCATCTACACATTGCTGTAATAGACTGCACAATGTTTGATCCTAATGATGTTAATTGCTCCGACCTGGGTAGATTCTATCGATATATTAGATTAAGATATACACAAGGATTTGCAGGACTATATAATGTAATAGATGTTCCATATCGTTGGTATAGTAGATAAATGTCTTGCAAAAGCAAGAAAAAGGTGTTATAACTAATACATAACTTAATTACATTGACAAAGGACACGATAAATTAAGTAATTTTTAAAGAGAATTCATGTTTGGTGAAAATGAATAAAATCTTAATTTGTTACTACCTTTCGAGTAGAATTATTAAAAGTAATTCCGGCCAAGCCGTTATTTAAATAAAGTAAAACACAAGGATGGTACCGTGTAATTCACTCCTATATCTATATTGATATAGGAGTTTTATTTTTAGTCAATGAAAAAAGAGGAGGAGTAAATATGATAAATATAAAAGAAAATGAAAAATTAAGTGTAATGAATCATTCCTGTGCCCATTTACTAGCACAAGCCGTTAAACATTTATATCCAAACGCACTATTCTGGGTAGGCCCAGTAATTGAAGAAGGTTTCTATTATGATATAGACTTAGGGGACAAAACATTAACAGAAGAAGACCTACCAGCTATTGAAAAAGAAATGAAAAAAATTGCTAAAGATGGAAAAAGAATAGTACGTCATGAATTATCCAAAGAAGAGGCCTTAGAAAAATTCAAAGATGACCCATATAAAATTGATTTAATTTCTCGTATGGATGAAAATGAAGTTACTATTTCTTGCTACAGTCAAGGAGATTTTACTGACCTTTGCCGTGGACCACATTTAGATACTGTAAAAGAGTTAAAGTATTTTAAATTACTAAAAGTATCTGGAGCTTACTGGAAGGGCGACTCTAAAAATAAAATGCTTCAACGTATCTATGGTATTTGTTTTGAAACAGAAGAAGACTTAAATAAACACCTAGAATATTTAGAAGACTGTAAAAATAGAGATCATAGAAAAATAGGTAAAGAATTAGAAATATTCATGACAGATGATTTAGTAGGTAGAGGATTACCAATGTTTTTACCTAATGGATATATCATTTGGGAAGAATTAGAAAACTACATAAAAGCAAAAGAGAGAAAACTAGGTTATCAACATGTTTTAACTCCATGCGTTGGTAATGTAGAATTATATAAAACATCAGGACACTGGGATCATTATAAAGAAAATATGTTCCCTATGATGAAAGTTGATGATGAAGAATTTGTTTTACGTCCAATGAACTGTCCACATCATATGATGATTTATTCTAACAAGTTACATTCATATAAAGATTTACCAATTAGAATAGGTGAAGTTGCTCATGACTTTAGATATGAAGCATCAGGTGCTCTAAAAGGAATCGAAAGAGGAAGACACTTCTGTCAAAATGATGCCCATCTATTTGTAACACCAGAACAAATAAAAGATGAATTTAAAAACGTCGTAGACCTAATATTTGACGTATATAAAGATTTTGATATTAAAAACTATCGTTGTGTTCTATCATTAAGAGATCCAGAAGATAAAGAAAAATATCATCAAGATGACGCAATGTGGAACAAAGCTGAAAATGAATTAAGAGAAGTTTTAAATGATTTAGGAATTGAATATACTG
>CAVKJF010000035.1:0-8910 GCA_963656615.1 bacterium
CGTCACTTACATTGTATCATAGGTAACTCTATGTGTCTTTTTTTATGTCCAAATCGGACACTTAATTTTTCAATTTATATTTAACTTTATAATTAAACTCTTTCAACTTTTATAGCAGCTTTTTCATTATTTAATTCAACCATATCAGTTAAACTAATATCTTTTATTAATTCATCACCTAATACTTCACTCATAACATAATCTTTATACATATTAAGCATTAAATCAATATCTTCAGTACCATTATAATAAACTTTAATATGATCAGTTATAACAAAGTCTGCTTCTTTTCTAAGACTTTGAACATTACGTACAAATTCTCTTGCTAAACCTTCTAAAATCAATTCTTTAGTAAGTTCAGTATCAAGTACAATACAAGTACGACTATTACTACTAGCAGTATAACCTTCTTTTTGTTTTAAAGAGATTAATACCATATCACTAGTAATTTTAAAGTCTTCTCCAGCTAACTTAACTGTAAGTCCTTCATCATTTATTAATGCTATTTCTTTACTTGTAAGTTTAGATAATATTTCTTGTAATTCTTTAACTTTAGGTCCTAATGTTTTACCTAATACTTTAAAGTTAGGTTTAACAATATATTCAAGGTATTCTGTCATATCTTCTTTAAATATTATTTCTTTAACATTTAATTCTTCATGAATTACAGGAAGTAAATCTCCAATAATTATTTGGTCACTCTTTGGTAAGAATAAACTCTTTATTGGCTGACGAACTTTTATATTTACTTCTTCTCTTGCATATCTACCTAAAGAACAAATATCTCTAACTAAATCCATTCTCTCTTCAATAGATTCATTTATTAAATCTGTATTTTCTACTGGGAAATCTTCTAAATGTACTGATTTTTTACCAGTTAATTTTTGATATATTTCTTCTGTAATAAATGGAGTCATAGGAGCACATAATTTACATAATGCTAATAATACTTCATATGTTGTTAAGTAAACACATTTCTTAGATTCTGTTAATTCACTATCCCAGAAACGTCTACGATTACTTCTAATATACCAATTAGATAAATCATCATTTAAGAATGGTACGATAGCTCTTGCTGCTTTATTTAAATCATACTCTTCATATGCTTCATTAACTTTTTTGATTAGATTATTAAGTTTTGATATTAACCAGCGATCGATTAATTCACGATCCTTAACTGGAATATCGTATTCTCTTGGATCAATATTATCTGCATTAGCGTACATTTCAAAGAATGAATATGCATTCTTAAATGTTGAAATATATTTAGAGTAAATTTCTTTTAATCCATCTTCATCAAACTTCAATGGTGTCCATACAGGTGAAGCATATAACATATAGAATCTTACTGTATCTGCACCATTTGCTTCCATTACTTCAAATGGACTAATAGCGTTTCCTCTAGACTTATGCATCTTATGTCCATATTTATCTAATAATAAATCGTTTACTAAAACGTTTTTATATGGACTAATTCCTTTTACAAATACTGAAACAACTAGTAATGAATAGAACCAACCTCTAGTTTGATCTATTCCTTCACAGATATAATCTGCAGGGAATTGACTCTCCCATAATTTTTTATTTTCAAATGGATAATGATATTGTGCAAAAGGCATAGCACCTGAATCAAACCAACAGTCAATTACATCCTTAACACGAGTCATTACTCCACCACATTTAGGACATTTAATATGAACATTATCAACAAATGGTCTATGTAATTCAATATCTTCTCCAATTTCTTCTATTGCTTTTTCTTTTAATTCTTTTCTAGAACCGATCATAATATCATGACCACAACTACATCTCCATAAAGGAATTGGAGTACCCCAGTATCTGTTACGAGAAATTGCCCAGTCATTCATATTTTCTAGCCAGTTACCAAATCTCTTTTCACCAACAAATTCTGGATGCCAATGAACTTTATTATTTTCTTCAATAATTTCTTGTTTCTTAGCAGTTGTCTTAATATATAATGATGGTTTTGAATAATAAACTAAAGGTGTTTTACATCTCCAACAATGTGGATAATCATGTACCATTTTTTGTTTCTTAAATAATTTATCTTCTTTAGATAAGTATTTAATGATTTCTACTTCTAACTCTGGATCAACAACAAGTCTACCCTTCCAAGGTCCATCAGTATAGCAACCATCTTCTCCTACTGGATTTAATAATGGTAAATTATATTTTAAACCAACTTCATAGTCATCTTGTCCAAAAGCCGGAGCTTGATGAACGATACCAGTACCATCAGACATAGTTACATAACTATCGCAAACAACAAAGAATGCTTTTTTATCTACTTTTAAGAATGGCATTAATTGTTCATATTCTAAATATTCCAAATCTTTACCTTTATATTCTTCAACAACTTCATACTCGTCCCCTAATACTTTATCAGCTAAAGGTTTAGCAACTATAAAGTTATGACCTCTTGATAAACATTTAACATATGTCTCATCTGGATTTACACACAAACTAACATTAGCAATCAATGTCCAAGGAGTTGTTGTCCATACTAAGAAATAAGTATTCTCTTGACTCTTTAATTTGAATGGTACATAAACAGTATTAACTGAAACTTCTTTATATCCTTGAGCAACTTCATGTGATGCAAGACCAGTTCCACATCTTGGACACCAAGGAACAATTTTTAATCCATCATAGATATATCCATCATCAAAAATCTTCTTTAATATCCACCATTCAGTTTCAATATAATTATTATCATATGTAACATAAGGATGTTTTAAATCAATGAATTGTCCCATTTCTCTAGTAAACTTAGAAAATGCTTTTTCATTAGTCCAAACACTCTCACGACATTTTTGATTAAACTCCTCAATTCCATATTTTTCAATATCACTTTTATCACTAAAACCTAATTGTTTTTCAACTTGTACTTCTACTGGTAAACCATGAGTATCCCATCCTACTTTTCTAACAACACGATACCCTTTCATTGTTTTATATTTACATACAGTATCTTTTAATAACTTAGCCATCATATGATGAATTCCTGGCATACCATTAGCAGTAGCTGGTCCATCATAGAAAACAAAGTCTTCTCTTCCTTTACGATTCTTTATTGTTTTCTCTAAGATATCCATCTTTTCCCATTGTTCAGAATACTTAGTTTCAATTGAATTTATAGATCCTTGTTCTAATTTCTTAAATTTCATATATATTCCTCCTAACCTAAAATAACATAACTATAATAAACTACGAATAGTATTAAAAAACTCAAACCTTCTCTTTTACTGATTTTATAATCATTCTTAGAAAATAAATATAACATCAAAGCTGTAACTAACATTACAATTAAATCTATATAACTAAATGCAATTTTACTAATTCCACCAAGAATAGTAACTGGTAATCCAATAACTACACCTATATTAAATATATTACTTCCAACTACATTACCTATCGCTATATCATATTCACCTTTTTTAGTAGCCATAACTGATGTTACAAGTTCTGGTAGTGAAGTACCAAGAGCAATAATTGTTAAACCAATAATTCTCTCACTTACGCCAAAGGCTTTAGCTAAATAACTTGCTGAATCAACCACAAAGTTACTTCCAAGTATTATCGCAACTAATCCAATAAAAGTATAAAGAAATGATTTTGGTAATGACAAAACCTTCTCATCAGTACTGTCTTCTACTTTATTTCTCATTAAATTAATAAGGTAATAAATAAATACTAAGAAGAAAAGTATTAAAACAATTCCATCTCCTCTAGTAAAGTTATTACTCATACTTTTATCAAATAAGTTATCAGAAAGTAAAACTGCAAACAAAGCTGTAATCAATAAAGTAATTGGTAACTCTTTCTTTACTGTATTACTTTTAACGACTAAAGGATGTATCATTGCCGCAACACCAAGTATTAAAATTATATTTAAAATATTACTACCTATTACATTACCCAGCACAATGTCAAAAGATCCAGACAGTAATCCTTTAACACTAACAGCAAACTCTGGTGCACTAGTACCAAATGCTACTATTGTAAGACCAATGAGCATCTTAGATACTTTAAAATTAAGAGCAATATTACTAGCACCATCTACAAATAAATCTGCACCCTTAATCAAAATAACAAAACCAATAATCAATAAAATAATATTAAGTACCATATATAAGCCTCCCTTTAAATAAAAAAACTAACTCGCCCTATAAGGACGAATTAGTTCGCGGTACCACCTTAATTTATAAGTATAATACTTATCTCAAATACTATAACGCGTTACCGTATTTATCTTATCCATAAATCGCAACTTGAAAGTGATCTAAATATTTCTTCGTAATCTATTTTCACCAAACATAGACTCTCTACTTACTAATAAATATTCCGTCTTTCGCACTTGCTTTCCAACCTAATATAACATATTTAATTTTTATTTACAAGATTATTTTTCAAATACCTTTACATTTTGTCCATCAGAAGTACTTAATGGTTTTATACTACCATCAACTATTCCTCTAACAACAAGTTTATATAATTTCAATTCCTTAGGTAATTCTAAAGCCTCAATATAACTAAATGCTGCTCTTTTAGCATCATCACTAACCTCTGTAGGAACACCATTAACAGCTATTTCTTCTTTAACATTAAGAATTGCTCCTTCTCTATAACGAACAGGTTTAGCATTAGCAAAAGTAAATTCCTTAACCTTTTCAACAGTTTCTTTATCATAATTTTCTGGACCATTTAAAACTTCCAAAGCAAACATACCAATTGGTAATTTAGTTGCTAACCTATAATCTAAATAATTATAATCTCTTCTTGTTCCATCTTCTTTTAAAACACCTGAAACTATTCCATTAGCAATTTCTTTAACAGTTTCAACTGGTATTTTTTCATTTCCATATCTTGAACGAATTAATTTTATTCTGTCAACATATGCCTGAGCTAACTCTGCATCATTTTCTTTACAATAATTAATAGCAATTTGCATTTTTGCAGTAGTTGTACCATTTAATTCACAATAAGTTTTAAGAGTCAAACCATCAGTAGAAAGAAAATCTCTAACTGCATCTTTATACATTTTTTCTTGTTCAATAGTTTTAATTCTTTCACTTTCTTGTTCTCTAACTTTTTCATCTTCAACCAATTTAGAAGAAATGTCATCAATAATACTTCTAAATTCCGGTTCTGCTTTTCCTTTAAGCATAGAAAACATATCCAATGCATCATCAACTGTTAAACCTAAACTTAAAATACAATCAGCCAAACCTTCTTTATTTTCATCTGCTATACATACTTCACCTAATACAGCCCAAGCATTTTCACTTTTAAAACGTGTCTCATACGATTCAAGAATTCTTTTAAAATCTCTTGGAGCAGCAAACTTTCTAACTCCATCATTTAAGGCATAATTTAAATATTTAGAAGAAATTGCTTCTCTTTCTATAAATAAACTATTTTCAAGTTCTTCTTTAAACTCTTCTAATAACTTAATACCACATCTTGCCTTTACTTCATCACTCATATTCCATCCAGTAAATTGATCAGTACCTTCAAACCAAGTCTTCATTTTATTAAAATCTTCTAGATCTTCTTTTTCAACATTTTTTCTAATGAAATATTCCATAGTTTCATCAACACAATCTTGATGTAAAAATAAATCGGCAAAATATTTATTATAAATTTCTTCTCTTCTTTGAGCTTCACTTGCATATCTATTAAAAGCCTTAATATCACTTTCTGTATAAAAGCCAGTTTTATCAAGATAATTATTATATGATTTACTTCCACGTAAATCTCTATAATCATATAAATAATTACCATTAATAATTCTTTCAAAATCAACTCTTGTAAATGAAACGTCATTAGCTAAAGCAAATTGTTCTATAAAATCTAAATCACTAGAAGCATAATCAGCATTTCTAAACTTCTTATAAGCTGCCTTTACTGCTAAATTTAATGTTTCTTCATCTTCTCTAGCTAAAAAACTCTTTCTATAGTTAGCTAAAATATTACCAAATTGATCAGCAGATAATACTCTACCAGTTTTTTCATATTTATAAATAAAACTTTGAATATCATTAATAGTTAATGAAACATCAGAGAATGCATCAAAGAATGGATCTGCAGGATCATACTCCTTATATGCAAAAGCTGTTATTAAGTTTTTCTTCATTTGTGCTTCATCACCAGTTTGTAACAATTCTTCTATTTCATCTAATTGAATTACTGGATTTTTAGTATAAGGTGTTTTACCTAATGTAAATCTAACTAAAGATAAATTATCATAACACTCAGTTAATGAATGTTTTTTGCCAGACTTACTAGCTTCTCTATAACGAGCAATTTCTTCTTTTGTTGACCAGAATGCTAAATAGTTATGTAATTTATCGGTAATACTATTTAAAGCATCTAAGTACTCTCTATTTGTATCACAATCATTAACTAAATTTTCATAATCAATATAATTTAACATTTCAACTATCATATTAATACCAGCATAATATTCTGATGAATTCAATGCTGAATCAATTTTACTAGCAATATCAAAATCAAATGGAGCCTCACCATATTGCTTAAGCCCATTTTCATAAGCAGACAACTTATCTTGCGTTAAATGCATAGTCATGTACATTTTACAAAAATCATCATAATCGGATGACTTATTATCAAATATAAATTTAAATATTGGTATGTACATTAATTTAGTACCATCACTAGCTGTAACATAAGAATATCCCTCATTAAAAAATGTAGTAGCAATTTTTAATAAACTCTTTCTCTGTAAAACTTCAGGAAAATGTCCTACAAATGAATCATTAATATCATCAAAAGTGTATCTACCTTTTAATACATACAAAAAATCATCACTGTAACGATCCCTTTCGCTAACAGTTCCAATAAAATATCGATTAGCTTCGTTTAACTCATTTTCAAAGCTTTCTAATAATAATCTTCTAAAAGATCTCATAAAATAACCTCACCTGTCCCTTTTTAGTTGCGATATAGATTATAACATAAGAATAAAGTAAAAGCAAGAAATATCAACATTTAACCAAGATAAAAAAAGATAAGAACCTAACTTCTTACCTTCACTTACTCTTTAACCCAGGAATTATCTTTCCATATCATATCAAAATTTTCCGAATTATTTGCTTTCCTCATCCAAATGCTATGTTCAACATCTGAAACTTTTAAACCAAGTTCTAAGCATGCTTGTTCAAACAATTCAACGGCATAAACGTCTCTTACATTTTTGCCTAATATTTTTGATATTTCATTTTTAATATGTACATCAGGTTTAACTGTATTAGCACCTAGTAACATTCTTATGTATTGAAATGTCGCAACACCAATACCATCAACTTTAAAATCAATATAATCATTAACAGTAATATCTTTAGCCCAGTTTCTTAATGCAGTAAGTTCATCACCATCATACGACTTTGATATTTGAAGTAATCTATTACACAAATCATATAAAAGTCTAACTCTATCAGGATGATTATAATTCCAACATTCTCTAAATCCATCAATACCAACAGTATCTATTAACTTAATTAAATCTTCTAATTTTGTTATATCCGGATACTTATTTTGAAAATAAATAATTCTTGGTACAACAAAAGTATAATATTTTCTATTTATAGATAACGAAGCGTCCAAGCATACTAACACTGCATTTTGATAATTACCAAGTGTATTACTCTCTACCTTTTCTATATCATAACTATTTAAGTACTCTTTCAAAAGTAATAAATCTTGCTCTTTTACCATATACTAATCCTCTACTTAACATTAACTCTTCTTTCCTAGAAAATATCATACTAATTATCTACTGTCAAGTTAACCTATTTTTTAACCAGTGTCTTTACACAAGTTGTTCCCGTATTAAATACAACTCTCATATCATACTCTTCAGCTATTCTAAAAACATCATCACCTAAAAAGTCATTATCAGAATCTTTATCAAATAAACTCCAAACCTTATGACAAATAGCATCATCATTTAAACCAAGTCTATTAAATACCTCTCCTACTGAAGTAGAATCAGTTTTAGAAAGATCCACATTAAAAGTATTTAAAAAATATAAATAAATAGAACTCATCTTATCAAGATTCTTTGTAAATAATCCATCACTTAAATATTTAGACCCATTGAAACCACCTAAACCAAGCTTTTTAGAAACACGTCCAGCTCTAAAAGTACCATGTTGTAACTCTTCAAAATTAACAAAATACGGTTTAAAATCTTGTTCTAAATAAATACCTGTTCCATCACACAAACAAGGAAAAACAATATCACTACACTCTCCTACAACACTTTCTAAATTATGATGAATAAGTGCATAACGATATAAATTTACCTTATCGTTATCACTCTCATCACTAAAAACATCCATAAAACTTCTACCAGAAACATCGCGTCTTATATAGCCAGCTACATCATCATCCATACAACATATTTTATCAGGAATAACTATTCTTGAATGACTAATAGTATCAGCCTGTAATAGTTTCTCTTTTAAATCAATATTCTGTCTTTTATAAGACCCTAAATAAACAGCATTAAATAGTTTCAAAATACTTCCATCACTAAGTCTATATAAATTACCATCAAATTCACTGGAAAGTAATACACTTCCAGACAAACTATCCATAGTAAGCTTCATTTTCTCCATAACATCACCAGACAAACTACATATTATCCATAATAAAACTAGCTCCTATTTTGGATCTAGTTCTAAAACTTCTATTTCTTCAACAACAGCCATTTGTTGTTCCATAATAATTTTTAATTTCCTTTTAAATATTTTCATATTTTTTTCTAAAAGTTCCGCTCTATTTTCAATTCTTTCAGCTTTTAGTAATGACTCATTAACAATTCTACTAGCATTACTTTTAGCGTCACTAATGACCATTTTAGCT
>CAVKJF010000035.1:8920-11276 GCA_963656615.1 bacterium
TAGCTTCATCTCTAGCCATTCTCTTTATATTATCACTAGTCTCTTCAGCTTTTAAGATAGAATTCTTTAACGTACTTTCTAATCTTTTATAATGTTCTAATTCAGCCTTTAAACTATCAATTTCTCTTCTTTGTTCTTTACACTTTGTAACGATACCTTCAGTCTGAGTTATCACATCATTAATAAACTGATTTACTTCATTTCGACTATAACCATTTGTCTCATAACTAAATCTTTCCAAAATGATCACCCTTTAACTTCTAGAAAAAATCATCCTCGTCGTTCTCTTCTTTATTTTCTTTTTTACTCTTTGAACTAGTTCCTTTACTAGCTCCTTCATCACTAATTTTACCTTCTACATTAACATTATTAGGTGTACATAAGAAAATTCCTCCACCTAATTTTTGTAAATCTCCACCTATTGCGTAAATAGTACCATATAGGAAATCAACAATACGTTTAGCTTGATCAGGAGTTACTCTCTTTAAATTAACAACAACAGCACTTCTATTTTTTAAATAATCAGCTATTTGTTGACTTTCAGAATAAGCTCTAGGTTCTAAAAGCATCATTTTACTTCCTGCCATACCATTTTCTGCATGATAAGCTTCTCTAGAAGTAGTATAGAAATTTTCTTCAGTAGTAGTATCTTCTCCATCACCTTCACTACCAACTAATTTATTAATAAATTTATCAAAAGCCATAACTTATCCTCCATATCATATTAAAATGTTAATTACTATAACTAATTCTACCATAATTACAATAAAAATTAAAGTATTAATTTATCTTTATTATATAGTTGTGTTAGCAGTATCTCCAGTAAAATTAATGAACTTATTACCATCATTACTAACAGCAGTCATCTCTGGTACCGCTCCAAGATTACTATTTATCATCGTTGGCTCAGCAGTATTAAACCAAACACCAACAATATCAACATTATTACTCATTGGTCTTGGATTAGGTAAATCTATATACATTGAAACTGGTACTTTAAAAGCATTACCAAAGGCAATACAGTTACCTGGTTTCAAATTCTTTAATTGTTGTACTATTTCTATAGAAATATTTGGAACCATGTTCTTAATATAATCCAAATCTTTAGGATGTAGCGTTCTAAGTATTACAAAGTTAGTACATTGAGAAATACAAGTATCTGAAAGTTCACTAGGACGTTGTGTAATTAATCCTAAGAAAATACCATACTTACGTCCTTCCTTAGTAATTCTTTCGAATATATTATATCCAAGTAAATCTACATCGTTATCTTTAATAACGTATCTATGTGCCTCTTCAATAATAATATGGAATGCTCTACTACCTCTTGGAATTGTGTTACTAGCAACATTAAATAACATTCTAGAAACTATTTTAGTAATTACTTTAGCTGTTCTATCATCAACATAGTTAATATTAAAGTTAACTATTTGACATTTACTTCCATCATTCGCAATAAGTAAACTATTAACATATTCATCCATTGTAATATAGTTTGGATAAGAGAAGAACTCTTTATATTCACCATTTACAAGTGTATGTAATCTAACACTTAAAATATTAGCATAATCAAATACTTTAGAACTCTTTAAAATACCTTCATTGATAAGAGCAAATTCCATTGCCATCTCTAAATCAGCCAATGTATAAAAAGGATTCAAATCTTCTACACTAACTTCCTCTTCAACATCTAAAATATAGCCTCTAATAAATTCAACAACTAATTCCATTTCTTGCATCTTACCAGCTTTATCTATAAATAAACATTGTTTTAATGTTCTAACATAACCTGGTTGAACAATTTGACTGTTTAAATTTAAATCAGGTGTATTAAATTTAGTAAGTACAGCTGTTACTTGATCCCTTATTTTAGTAGACTCATCACCTGATAATAATATATCTTGTACAGCTCTCGCAATAATATCATTTTTTCTTTTAATTACACTTTCAGAACTACCAGAAAGAATAGGAACCAAGTCCAAAGTTTTTTCAATTATTGGTAATTGTGAAGGAGTATTAGCGTCTAGTAATAAAGCTAAGTCATCAACATCTAGTAACCAAACTGGAATACGCAATATATCTCCATCAGTTGATCTTGTATTAGTTGTATAATATTTATAATTAAAGGCAGGATTAATTTTATGTAAACCAGCAAAAGCATTATTATATTCACCAAAGGCATCAAAAAAGAAGAAATTAGCGTGACTTGGTACTGTCGAACCTATCATAAGTTTTTGTAAAATAGAAGCTACAGTACAACTTTTACCAGAACCAGAATTACCAAGTACTGAAAAATGATTACTAAAGAAATCGTTAATATCAACATTTATTTTATATCCATCATAAACATTACTAG
>CAVKJF010000036.1:0-8767 GCA_963656615.1 bacterium
GTTTTATTAACACTAGTAAAATCTTTTTTCATTAATTTAATAGTATTATTATCATTACTTAATTTAAAATCATTTATTATTTTTGATAAAGTATTAATTCTAACATCTTTTAGTGTCTTACAAAAATCTAAACATTTACTACGATAATTATCTAAAATAGTATCTAACTTTTCAGCATTTAAAATTACTTTATTTTTCTTAGCTAAGTCCAAAAATCTACTTTTAATAACATCCATAGAATCTAATGGTGGCTTTTTCAATAAAGAAGCAATATCTTCATCAAATAAAGCATTCGTATTATTTACCAATGTATCAACTAAAGCTCTTCTATAATTATCTAAATGAGTCTTTTTAAAATCTTCAACATTATTTGTCACATCATCACTCCTAGTATAATAAATTTAACCAGTATAAATCAATTTAGTCAATACTATTTTTGTATCTAGAATAAATTTTATCTAAAAGAGAAACTAAATAATAAATAGGATGTTTTTCTAATTTAATGATATCTAGTACAATAATTAAGTTTGTTCCTTTACTTATAAATCTAAACATATTTGAAATATAAAATGCGTCCATAAAAATATCATCGACACTAACCTTACTGATTAATTCTTCAGATAAAACAATTTCTATTGAATTCTTATTTTGATGAACATTTTTAATATTTAGTTTTTGTGCTAATTTTTCAAACCATTCTTCATACATATAAATAGAAATATCTTCATTGATTTTACCAAAACGATCTTCTAATTCTAATTTTATAGCGTTAAATTTCTCCAATGAATCAACTTCATTAATTTTACGATGAATCTCAATTTTTAAATCATCATCACTGACATAACTATCATCAATATGAGTAGAAACATTAATCAATGGTTTAGCATCAACTTCTTCCGTCTCTTCTACTGTAGTCTCATTTCTACTACCAACTTCTTCATTTAACATTTTCAAATATAAATCAATACCGACAGAGTCAATAAAACCAGCCTGTTCACTACCTAAAATATCTCCAGCACCACGGATAGACAAATCTCTTGCCGCAATAGAGAATCCAGAGCCAAGTTCAGTAAATTCTTTTATAACATTTAATCTCTTTATAGCCTGCTCAGTTAAAATTTTTCTTTCATCATACATTAAGTATGCATAAGCAAATCTATCACTGCGTCCAACACGTCCACGAATTTGATACAACTGACTTAATCCAAACCTATCAGCATCTATTATTATCAAGGTATTAACATTAGGTATATCAATACCAGTTTCAATAATTGTTGTGCATACTAAAACATCATATTTTTTATTAACAAAGTCAAAAATCTTACTTTCAAGTTCATTCTTAGTCATTTGACCATGAGCAACAGCAATACTAGCTTCTGGAACTAGTCTTTGAATTTTCAAAGCTTCCTCATTAATGGACTGAACTTTATTATAAAGAATATATACTTGTCCATTTCTACTTAATTCTTTGTAAATAGCGTCTTTTAAAATCTGCATATTTTCCTGAATAACATAAGTTTGAACAGGATATCTATTAACAGGTGGCGTTTCAATTAAAGAAAGACTTCTTATACCAACCAAAGACATTTGTAAAGTTCTAGGTATAGGTGTAGCTGATAAAGTAAGTACATCAACATTTGTTTTATATTCTTTTATTTTTTCTTTGTGTAAAACTCCAAAACGTTGTTCTTCATCAATTATAAGTAGTCCAAGATCTTTAGGTTTTACATCATCACTAAGTAGTCTATGTGTACCAAAGACTAAATCAATGGTTCCATTTTTTAAGCCTTCGATAATGTTATTAACTTCTTTTGCTGGAGTAAATCTATTAAGTAAAGCAATAGATACTGGAAAATTTTTAAATCTTTCCTTAGCATTTTCATAATGTTGATTAGACAAAATTGTAGTAGGACACAAAAATAATACTTGTTTTGAATCTAAAATAGCTTTAAATGCCGCCACAAATGCAACTTCAGTCTTACCAAAACCAACATCTCCACAAAGTAATCTATCCATAGGAACAGACTTTTCCATATCTGTTTTTATTTGTTGAATTGCCGTTATTTGATCCTTTGTTAACTCATATGGAAAGTCGTTCTCAAAATCATGTAACATATCACAATCAGGTGAAAAAGCAAATCCTTTTTTTGACTCCCTTTCAGCATACAATTTTAACAATTTATCAGCCATATCTTTTACTTTACTTCTGACTCTTGCTTTTGTTTTTTCCCATTCTGTTCCACCTAGTTTATTGATTTTAGGTAACACTCCATCCTTTGTAGAATACTTAGTCAATAAATCTATTTTTTCAACAGGTATATATATCTTATCAGTACCTTGATATAACACTTCCAAATAATCTTTTTCATAACCAAATGAAGATAAAGTCTTAATACCATTATACATTCCAATACCATGAACACTATGAACCACGTAATCACCAATATTTAACTTTGAAATATCAGAAATAGATGAAGAATACTTAAACGTAGTATTATATTTTCTCTTACGTTCATTATTAATAAATAATTCATTAGCAGTAAGCAAAACAAAGTGATTGAAAATATAACCATGATTAAATTCTTTTTCAACAAGATTAACTTTATTCAAAGAAATATTATCTAATGTTGTCTCAACATAATTCATATTTAATTTTTTACTAATACTCTTTAACTGATATTTTTTTAAACAAATAAGTACAGTCTTACCAGAAGCAATATTTTCTCTAATGAATGAATTAATGCGATCTATATCTTCAGCAAAGTTATTTATAGTCTTAACATCATATTTTAAAACATCTAAATCACTATTAGTTATATTATTAATAGACATATAATAAACAGGATAACTAACTTTAATATCATCTAAAGAAAACATATAATTACCTTTAAACTTAACATCACGTTCGCTATTATAAGTACTAATTTCATCAAGCATATGTAAATAACTAGTTTTTAATTGTTCATAATCTTTATAGAATACATAACCAGAATTAAAATATTCAGATATAGAAACAACATCTTCATATGTTGGCAAGTATTTCTGTTTATCAAAATGTTCTTCAACAACATCATTATCAGTTAAGAATTCAGAAAAAGGATTAATTAAAATCTTATTAATTTTCTTTATGGTCTTTTGTGAATCCGCATCAAAATATCTAATTGAATCAATTTCGTCACCAAAAAATTCAATTCTAATAGGATATTCCTCATTAATAGGAAAAACATCAATAACAAATCCCCTCACACCTAATTCTCCAGTTTTAGTAACCAATGTTGTACGAGAATAACTTGCCTTAACGAGTTTTTCCATAAGAGATTTAGGCGAAATTTCATCGCCTACACATAAATTTAAAACAAAATCTTCATATGTTTTTTTACTAGGTAAAAATCTCAAATAACCTGTTAAATTAGTAATAACAATACAAGGTTCACCATAAATCAAATCATTTAAAGTATTTAATCTGTTTATTTTTAAATCAGGACTAATTGCTAAAGCTTCACTTGTTAAAAAATCATCCATAGGAAATAGTTTTACTTTATCAGTATAATTATTTAATGTTGAAAACAAAGTATTAGCTTCGTATAAAGAATTAACAACTAAAAGTATACTTTTATTTTTCTCTTCAAATAATTTGTACAAATAAACACAAAAAAGCTCATCTGAAAGACCAGCTATACACATATTTTTCTTAACATCAACATGAATTAAATTATCAAAAAAATTCATTAAATCACCTATTTTTTTTATTGTGTTTACTCATTAAATCTGAAAAATTCATAGTAAAATAGTCATCAATAACTACATTTAAAGTATTGAATAATTCATCATAAATCTTCAAGTCATCATTAGATATTTTACCCAAAACATAGTCTTTTATATCTCCATCAGTAGATTTAGAAATTCCTACCTTTAAACGTTTGAATTTTTCTGTACCTAAACATAGTGCGATATTTTTTAAACCATTATGACCACCAGATGATCCAGATTCTTTTAATTTAAAGTTACCAACTAATAAATCAAGGTCATCAGAAATAACCAAAATATCTGATACATCAATTTTAAAATAATTAGCACACTCTAAAACAGCATTACCAGATAAATTCATATAAGTACTTGGTTTTAAAAATATAACCTTTTCACCAGAAATATTAGTTTGAAAATACAAACTATTAAATTTTTGTTTCCAGTCACCATCACATTTTTTATATGAAATATAATTATCCACAACCATAAAACCTATATTATGTCTCGTTTTTTCATACTCTTTTCCAGGATTACCTAATCCAACAATAAGTTTCATTTAATCACTTCCCATTATGATATTCTTTATAAATAATAGACTTAGCCACATTTCTCTCTTTTGCCACTAACTTTATAGCATCTTTTTCTGAAATACCATCTTCCAAATAAATATTAACATGTTCAATAATAGTCATATCACTATAATCAACTTTTTCATGATTACCATCAACAATAAGAACAAATTCCCCTTTTAAACTTGACGCTATAGGTATCAAATTTTCAATATAATCTCTATAAATTTCCTCATGAATTTTAGAAATCTCCCTAGAAATAGATATTTTTCTATTACCAAGTACTTCTAACATATTTTTTAATGTATTTTCCAACCTATGAGGTGATTCATAAAAAATCATTGTATACTTATAATCTTTCAAGCCTAGTAATTCTTTCTTTTGTTTAGAATCCTTTGCATTTAAAAAACCATAAAATAAGAAAGGTGAAGGAGAAATACCAGAAGACGTTAAAGCCGGTACAAAAGCCGTAGCACCAGGTAAACTAATTACATTATAGTTGTTAGAAATAACTTCATTTACAATTACATACCCTGGATCACTAATTATAGGAGTACCCTGATCAGTAACAAGACCAATATTTATACCCTTAGACAATTGTTCTACAACATAAGATTTAACCTTTTCTTCATTAAATTCATGACAACTAACTAGTTTCTTTTTAATGTCATATTTACTTAATAATTTACCAGTTTCTCTTGTATCTTCACATAAAACTAAATCTACTTTCTTTAGTGTATTTAAAGATCTTATAGTAATATCATCCAAATTACCAATGGGCGTAGGTATTAAATATAAACTTGCTGTATCATTATAACTAATTTGACTCATTATTTCTCACCTCTTTACAAAATAATTCATATTCTTCAGTCATACTTCCATCTTCATTATACATGATGAAAGGTTTCTCAACTTTAAGACCAGGTTTACCATCCTTCTGACCTTCAACTAAAATTAAAATAGCATCTTTTGACAATTTTTCATATACAAACCGTAACCTTTTTGGAAAAATTCCATTACTTCTATATAAATCAACAATTTCTAATAAACGTTCTGGTCTATGAACAATCGCAAAGTTTCCACCATTTTTTAATAGTTTTTTAGAAACGCAAAAAACATCACTCAAAGTGACACCAACCTCATGCCTTGCTAATATCTTCTCTTCACTTAAATTAAAATAATTCTTTTCATTAACCTTAAAATAAGGCGGATTACATGTTATAACATCAAACTTATCGAAATTTGAATCAGATACAAATTCTTTCATATCTTGATTAATAATAGTAATTTGTTCACTTAAATTATTAAGTTCTACAGACCTATTAGCCATATCAGCAAGTTTTTTCTGAAGTTCAACACCTATTATTTTTTTATTAGTTCTAAGAGAAAGAATTAAAGGAATTACACCATTTCCAGTACCTAAATCTAAAATATTTTTATCACGATGTCTAATAGTTACAAAATTTGAGAGCATTACACTATCTAGAGAAAAAGAAAAACACTCATCATCTTGAAAAATTTTTCTATTTTTATACCCTAATATATCATTTATTCTTTCCATAACTACCTTCTAATTTGAATTCAACAATACCTTTTTCTTTCAAATCAACACTATAAGTATGCTTAAAAACATCAATTTCAACAATTTTTCCAATACCATATTCAGTCTCAATAATAGAACCTAATTTTGGAAAATCTTTTTTCAACTCAGTGTATACATCATTCTCATAACCTAAGCAACACAATAGTCTACCACAAACACCATTAATTTTAGAAGGATTCAAAGCTAAAAACTGATTCTTTGCCATATTGATTGAAACACTGTTAAAATCAGTTAAAAAAGAATTACAACATAAAAATAAACCACAAGGACCTAATCCACCAACTCTTTTTGCCTTATCTCTAACACCAATTTGTCTAAGTTCGATTCTAGTCTTATATTTTTGTGCAAGCTTTTTAGCAAGTTCTCTAAAATCAACCCTATCATCAGCTAAAAAAGAAAACAATAATTGAGATTTATCAAGGTTATAAAAAGCATCCAAAAAATTCATATCTAAATTTAAATCTTTACTTATCTTTTTAGCCTCTGCTAATGCCTTTTCAGCATTTTCTAAGTTTTCATCGTACTGTTTTAAGTCTTCATCTGTAGCTTTTCTCACAACTTTATCCAAAGGTAATACAAGATTTTCCTTTTTTTGCTTATAATTACCTTTTTTAACAGTAGCTAAATGAAACCCGTTTTCTGTACTAACAATTACCTTATCACCAACTTCATAAGTTGAGTCTCCTGGAGCCAAAAAATTAATTTGTTTAGTACTATCATAAGTTACACACAATACATCAATCATTACTACCACCACCAATTAATTTAGCAAACATAGAATCTAACCATAACTTATAATTAACATTATAGTCTAATTCTTTTAAACCTTTTTGTATAATTTTTAAATCTAACGTTACTTGTTTTTTAGAAGCATCTTCAAGACTCTGATACAAAGTTATATCAGTTTGTAAATATAATAGAAAAACATTTTGAATATGCATAAAATAAGAAAAAGCCTCTAACTTAGTAGGTAAAATAGATAATATTTCATTATAATTTGTAAATAATCTATTACCATTCAAAACATATGTAATTAATTTGTTCATATTTTCATTAAAAACTGAATCAAATCTATCAGTACCAATAGTTAGTATCTGGCATCTTGATAAAACTGTATCAATAATTTTATATCTATTAGTAGTAAGTAGAATAGCTATAACATCGTCAACTGGTTCTTCAAGAAACTTTAGTAAAGTATTAGAAGCAAACAAATTCATTTTATCAGCTTCTTTGATTACATAAATTCTCTTATTATCAAGCATAGACTTATTACCATAATCTCTTATAATTTCAAGGAGCTGGTTTTTTTTAATTTCTTTACCATCAGGTTCAATATATCTAACATCAGGATAATTAAAATCGTCAATTAATTTACACACATTACATTTACTACAATTTAAAGCATCAAAAGAAGTACAACCATGCTTACACAAAATTAATTTTATAAAAGCATTTACAAGAGCCATATCACTTTCATAATCACATAATTCTATAATATAGGCATGTGATATTTTTTTATTCTTAATAATGTTTTGAACAAAATTCTCATACTTCTCTTCCTTAGTACTTAATTTTTCCACGAAAAATAACCTCCTATAAGGCCAATATTTTAAACAATACTAAAGCAATCAAAGCAGGACTACCCAAAAAAGTAATAAAGCCTAATGTGTAAACATTGATTGGAATAATCATATTAAAATTGACAGCTATTAAATTATAACCATACAAAATAAAGGCACTTAAAATAATTTTTTTTACTACAAATAATATAAATTTCATAACAATATCTCCTCAGTAGAAGATTATGAACAAAATAAATTATTATTCTATTTCTTTTCGATCAATTAACGCTCTTTCTAACGTTAATTTATCTACATACTCCATATCAGCACCTATTGGTAAACCAGATGCTAGTCTACTAACAACAACATCCATATCAGATAAGATTTTTTTTATGTATAAAGCCGTAGTTTCTCCTTCAATACTAGGTTTAAAAGCTAAAATAATTTCTTTAAATTTGTCTTTTGAAATTCTTTCAATAAGCTTATTAAGACCTATATCTTCAGGATTAACACCATCTAAAGGTGAAATAAGGCCATCTAACACATGATAATATCCATTAAACATTCCAAGTTTTTCAAACAAAAACACACTTTTGGTATCATCAACAACACATAAAATTTCATTATCTCTTAAATTATTACTACACACAAAGCAAACATCATTTTCTGTTAAAGTGTTACAAATAGAACACTTTTTAATCTTACTTTTTACATCAAGTAGACTTTGAGAAAATAGTTCACATTGATCCTCATCAAACTCTAAAACAGCAAATGCCAAACGTTCAGCTGTTTTTTCACCAATACCTGGCAAATACTTAAAAGATTCAATTAGATTTTTTAAACTATCAGGATACATAACTAAAATAATCCAGGAATATTAGCAAATTTTCCCATTTTCTTTTCAGTTTCATCATCTATTTTCTTTAAAGCATCCTTAAAAGCAACAGTAATCATATCTTCTAACATTTCTATATCATCAGAAGTTAAATCAGAATTTTTATCTATTTCAACACTTTTAATATCTTTTGAGCCCAATAAAGTAATCTTTACTAAAGAACTTTCTCCAACAAACTCTTTCTCATCAATTTCCTTTTTTGCTTTCATCATATCTTTTTGCAAAGCTTGTGCTTGCTTCATCATAGCTTGTATATTCATATTTATTCTCCTTTATATTAATCAATTTCAACAATATCACCAAATAGATTTATCGCATCATTAGATATTATATCACTTTTTTCACTTTCATCCAATAACTCTTCCTTTGGTTCTTCAATAATTTTGTATGA
>CAVKJF010000036.1:8777-11145 GCA_963656615.1 bacterium
GACTTAATTACACTTATATAATTCTTTTTTTCTTTTTCCCATTCAGAATCACTTATAATAGCAATAACATAATTAGTATTACAAATTTTATTATAAATTTCTGTAATTTTCTTTATATTAGAAATATTCTGTTTAACTATTGAATCATATTCATAACTAAGAATAAATCCATCAGAACTAGCCGCACGAACATTTGCATCCAATAAAGCACATGCAGCAAATCCTATTTCAGTATCGAAAGTATAATCATTAAATATATTCATATTATCAATTATCGATTTTAAAGTATTTTTATTAGCTTGAGCCATAATATTATTTACTCTAGCCTTTATAATATCATCAATATTAAGCGGCACTAAACTTTTCACAGCAAAATTAGTAGAAACTACGCTGCTTTCAATACTACGAACATTAGTTTGTTTTTCCCCCGCTGTATCTTTATTTTCAACAACTTTATTACTTTCAGTTTTAACATTAGATTCAGGCAAAATTATTTCCCGGGAAATAATTTTAGTTTCACCTACTGAAATTTTATTACTACAAAAATCAACTAAAAACATTTCAATATAAATTCTAGGATTATCAGATCGTTTAATTTCAAACAAATTATTATTTATTTCATTTACTAAAGAAAGTACCAAAGCAACAGAATAATTACACTTAGCATTACTAACATAATAATCCACAACAATATTACGTAAATAATTCATTAATTGAACAATAACTTGAACCAGATTTTTGCCTGAATCATTATAATTATTTAAAGATGATAACACATTAGGAATATCAGCTTCAAAAATATATTTGGAAAATTTTTCCAATTCATCTTTAGTTATAATGCCATTAAGTTCTGCAAAAGACTCTTCTGTAATTTTTTTATCAGTATAAGAACTAAGCTTATCAAGTAATCCAAGCGCATCTCTCATACCACCATCACAGAAAGAAGCAATTTCGTTTAAAACTTTAGAGTCAATCGAAATATTTTCTTTTTCCACAATGCTTTTTAAACGATTAACTATAGAACTTTCTGAAATTCTTTTGAATGAAAAGCACTGACAACGTGAAATAATAGTTTCAGGAACTTTTTGTGGATCAGTAGTTGCTAAAATAAATATTGCGTGTTCAGGTGGCTCTTCTAAAGTTTTTAATAATGCATTAAATGCACCAATTGAAAGCATATGAACTTCATCTATTATATAAACTTTATATTTAAGCTCAGCTGGAACTAACGAAATTTTACTCTTTAATTCTCTAATTTCGTCAACACCATTGTTACTGGCAGCATCTATTTCTATAATATCAACACATTCTTTTTCCATTGAATGAATACAATTATCACATCCATTACATGGACCAGATTCAGTTGGATTACTACAATTTACAGCTCTAGCAAATATTTTAGAAATAGTTGTTTTACCAGTTCCTCTAGGTCCAAAAAACATATAAGCATGAGTAAATGTTTTATTAATAATCGAATTCTTTAAAGTAGTAACAATAACATCTTGTCCAACCACATCATCAAAATTACTAGGTCGATATTTTCTATATAAAGCATGATACATAATAACACCCCACTACAAAAATTATATCATATATACGTTAACTATTTTATTCTTTTTGATGAAAAAAACTTTTTTAGCAAAGAAGAAACTTCTTCCGCACACAAATCTGTTACAAAGTTAACACCAGGATTAGTATTATCCGGTGAAAATATTTTTTCCACAACTAAAGTGTTTTCAATATCAACATTAGTTAATCCACAATAAACATTTTTTATTCTTGATTGCTTAATAGCACTAGCACACATAGGGCATGGATTTAAAGTAATATATATATCACAATCTTCTAATCGCCAATTATTAGTTTTTTTGCAAGCTTCTTCTATAGCAAGCATCTCAGCATGAAAAACAGAACACTTTCTTTTTTCTTTTTCATTATGAGTCATTGCTAAAATTTTATTGTCTTTTACTATAACAGCACCAACTGGTACTTCATCTTCAAGAAATGCCTTTTCAGCCTCTTTTAAAGCTAATTTCATATATTCATTATTCATATAATCACCCTTAAAATAAAAAAAGTGCACATGAGAATTTAAATGTTAAGGCTGCTACCTTCCGATCCTGACCTGGTTCCACCGTTCTCATTGCACAAATTAATTCTAATATATATATTCTATTTTGTAAACATAATTAATAATTCTACACAATAATTGATTAAAATTTTCAATGTTTCACGTGAAACATTGAAAAAAAATAAAATTTCAATTAATTTCTAAATACAAAATTATTTCCCGGGAAATAATTTTTAAAACAATTCATAAAAATAAATCAATTAACAATAATTTTTACAAAAAATGATTATATATCTG
>CAVKJF010000037.1:0-4125 GCA_963656615.1 bacterium
ATCTGCTTAATAACTTTAACATAAAAACAAGTGAAAGTCAAACAAAATACTTAAAAATAAAGGAAATAAAATAAAAATTAAGAAAATTATATAAAATCTATAGTATACATTCAAAACAAAAGTAGAATATAAATATATAATTATTATATTTTTATTATGTGTCTAACATGGTATAAATTACCAGTGTTTAGTCTATTGACAAACATTTGTTTGTAATCTATTATAGTAAGACAAGATTATTAGTTTACGCCATATCTATAATTCTTTTAGGTAAGGGTAATAACATAATTAGTTAAGTTCAACCTAAAGCGACAAATTTATTTATCTTTTATCCTATTACTTATGATAAAATAAAACTAAAGAAGGAGATGTTGTTCATGTATATTCCATTATTTAATAAAAGCAACTACACATTACTATCAAGTTTATTAAAAATAGATGATTTAATAGAATATGCAAAGAAAAATAACCTTTCCTGCATAGCTCTAACTGATACAAATATGTATGGAACAATGGAGTTTATAAAAAAGTGTGAGAAAAACGATATAAAATCAGTTATTGGACTTCATGTTATACTAGATGATTATAATCTTATTCTTTTAGCAAAGTCATATCAAGGATATAAAAGTCTTATTAAATTATCAACAATTCAAAATGAAAAAAAAGTAACAGAAACGGACTTAAACAAATATAATTCTGATGTAATATGTCTTTTACCATATGAATATAAGGAATTATTTACAAAACTAAAAGATATTTATTCATCAATTTATTTAGGATATAAAAATAAACAAGAAGAAAAAGAAGCTTCAAAAATAACAAGCAATATAGTTTTCCTAAGAGAAAACCTAGCTTTATCTAAAACCGATTTAAAATATCTTCCATATCTATATCGAATAAGAGATGGAAAAACAATTAGTGAAGAGATGATTTATGATATTGATAATCATGAATTAAATATTGATAATATATTGGATTTAACAAGTAATACAGGATTAGTTAATACAATTAAAATAGCCGACAGTTGTAACTTGGAGTTTCCAAAAGCTGTTAATCTTTTGCCAGAATATGAGTGTGATGATCCAGAAAAGTACCTATTTGAACTTTGCAAAGTAGGTCTAGCAAAAAGACTAAATAATAATGAAATACCTGCTAATTATAAATCACGATTAACTTATGAGTTACAAACAATTAATACTATGGGATTCCCAAATTACTTTTTAGTAGTTTATGACTTTATTAAATTTGCCAAGAAAAATAAAATTCTTGTTGGTCCAGGAAGAGGAAGTGCTGCAGGATCTTTAGTGGCTTATTCCTTGGGTATAACGGACATTGATCCTATAAAATATGATTTATTATTTGAAAGATTTTTAAATCCAGAGAGAAAAACAATGCCTGATATTGATACTGACTTTCCAGATAATCGTCGTGGTGAAGTAATAAAATATGTCATCGAAAAATATGGAGAAAAAAGAGTCTCCGGTATAGTTACCTTTGGTACTTTAGGAGCAAAACAAGTAATAAGAGATGTATCCAGAGTTTTGAATATTCCCAGCTATAAAGTTGATGGTTTATGCAAATTTATTCCGGGTTTTACAAAAGATAAATTAAGAGACTTCTATACTAAGAATCCTTCTTTCAAAGCTAGGATTGATAGTGATACAACACTAAAAAATATGTATGATATTGCGACAAGATTAGAAGGCTTTCCTAGGCATACATCATCACATGCCGCTGGAATTATTATGAGTAAAGTAGATTTAGATGAAGTTGTTCCTTTAACAACAGGTGATGGAATGTATCTAACAAGTTATTCCATGGAATACTTAGAGGATTTAGGATTATTAAAAATGGACTTTTTAGGTCTAAAAAATCTAACGATTATAGATAATATAATAAATGATATTAAAACTTATACTGGAAAAACCATCGAGTTTTCAAAGATTCCTTTAGATGATAAAGAAACATTAAAAATATTTGAAACTGCAAATACATCAGGAATATTCCAATTTGAGTCGACTGGTATGAGAAACTTTTTAGTTCGTCTAAAGCCAAACTCATTTGAAGATATTTTCGCCGCTATAGCATTATTTAGACCAGGCGCTGCTATCAATATTGATTCATATATTAGAAGAAAACATAATGAAGAAAAAGTAGAGTACCTAGATAAGTCATTAGAAAGTATTACTAAAAACACTTATGGAATTTTAGTATATCAAGAACAAATAATGCAAGTTGCTAGAGTATATGCAAACTATACATTAGGAGAAGCAGATATTCTAAGAAGAGCTATGAGTAAGAAAAAAGTCGACTTATTAAAAAGCGAAGAAGAAAAGTTTATTGCTAAAAGTATTAAAGCAGGACATAGTAGTGAGCAAGCTAAACAAATATTTAACTTAATTCTAAACTTTGCAGGCTATGGATTTAATAGATCACATTCAGTTGCTTATTCATTAATAGCTTACAAAATGGCTTATCTAAAATGTCATTATAAAACAATTTTCTTTGCTAATCTTCTAACAAATGTCATTGGTAGTGAAACGAAAACTCATGAATATATTATGGAAGCAAAAGCTAATATGATTGATGTAGAAAAACCAAGTATTAATGAGTCTGGAAATAAATATCTCGTAAAAAATGATAAAATTATTTATCCAATATCTAATATTAAATCTATTGGTACAGTAGTTACAAGTAAAATAGAAGAAGCAAAAAAGTCTGGCAATTTTATCGATATATATGACTGTTTCAGTAGATTATATATAGCTGGATTAGGAAAGAAAAACTTAGAAGTTTTGATATACGCTAATGTCTTTAAAGAGTTTAATTATAATAGAGCGACACTAGTTTACAATTTAGATAATTTATTTAACTATGCAGAATTAACTAAAGACATTGAGCCAGATTTAGTTATGAAACCAGAAATTGAGTTACAAAAAGAATATCGAGAAGATTTTCTACTAGAAAAAGAAAAAGAAGTCTTTGGGTTCTATCTATCGTCACATCCAACCACAATGTATAAAAAAGATAATCCATATTGCATAGAATTATCCGAAGTTGAAAAATACTTTTCAAAAAAAATAGACACTCTAATTTTAGTTGATAAAATAAAAGTTATAAGTACTAAAACCGGTGATAAAATGGCTTTCTTAACTGGCTCTGATGACACAAGTACAATGGAATATACATTATTCCCTAAAATATATAATGAACACAGTAACATAAAAACCGGTGACTTACTAAAAGTAAGAGGTACTGTAGAAAAAAGATTAAATCAATATCAAATAATAGTAGAAAGAATAAAAGATTTACGTCTTTCAGGTGAAGAAAATGCAAAAGAATAAAAATAAAGTTTATTTAACATCAGTAATAGTATTACTAATAGATCAAATCGTAAAATTGTTAATTAAAACTAACATGAATTTAAATGAAGAAATCAGTATAATACCAAATTTCTTTTCAATACAATATTTAAAAAATACAGGAGCAGCATTTTCTATACTAGAAAATCAAACAATCCTTCTTGCAATAACAAGTATTATCTGTATAAGTGTAATAATTTACTACCTAAAAAAAGAAGAAAACCTAACAACGGCCATGTATCTATCATTTGGACTAGTACTAGGTGGAATACTTGGTAATCTAATTGACAGAATTGTTTATCAAGGAGTTATTGATTTTCTTTCATTTCAAATTTTTAATTATAACTTTCCTGTCTTCAACATCGCCGATATTGGAATAACAATTGGTGTATTATTACTAATAATAATCTACATATCAAGAGATATAAAAAAGTAATGAAAGGAAATTGTATTATGGCTAAATACAAAAAATGGCGTGATCTAGAAATAAATCCTAAAGAGATAAATACTAAGCTAGGAAAAATAATTAAAATAATCAATTACTATCCAGCTGGCAATGATGTTATAGAATGCGTAATTGAAAATAATAATGTAAAAGAAAATGTAGTAATAAAAATAGAGCGAAGTAGAGTTAGCAACTTTATTCAAGAAAAAGAAAATATCAACATATTACTTAAAAACAAATACTATGAAAAAGTTCCAAAAGTTTTAGATTTAGTAAAACATCAAAATAAAAACTGCCTTTTTCTAGAAAAAAGAAAAG
>CAVKJF010000037.1:4135-10740 GCA_963656615.1 bacterium
AAAGAAAAGGTAATAAATTATCAGAAATTTTAAAAAAAGATAATTCCAAAAAAGAAGATTATTTATATAAATATGGAAAAGAACTAGCTATAATACACAAAATACCAAAGAATATATTTAGAGATTCATATCAAAGAGACATAAATAGCATTGTAAAAACAGAAATAAAAGAATTACAACCTTACATTGCATATCTAAGTAAAAATCAAATAAAAGCCAATAAAGACACTTTTATACATGGTGATTTTCACTATGGAAATATTCTCTGGGATAAAGGAAAAGTAAGTACAGTTTTAGACTTTGAATATTCAGGTAAAGGATTTAAAGAGCAAGACATTGCCTGGGCAACAGTTTTACGACCAGGACAAAAGTTTATGGATAACGTTAATGATATAAAAGTATTTTTATCCGGCTACAAAGAAGAATTAAGTTTTAATTTTAATAATTATCTTTGGTGTTTAATTAATTGTTATTGCCATTTTTACAACATGAATAGTAATAATAAAGAGTATTGTGCAAAAATACTAGAACTATTAGAAAAAATATCCAAAGAAAACAAAATAGACATTCTTTAATAAAATTATCTTATATGTTAAAATATTACAACGAGGAGGTTAGTATGATTATTGTAGAAGAAGAAACACAAACAAGGATAGATTCTTATCTAGCTACTAAACTAGATATTTCTAGAAGTAAAATTCAAAAGCTAATCAAAGAAGGAAAAGTATTAGTAAATGATAAAGTAATAAGTTCAAATTACCTTGTTAAATTAAATGACCAAATACAAGTAAATGATGAGCTTAATTATGAAATAAGTGTTGAACCAGAAAATATACCATTAGATATCGTTTATGAAGATGATGATCTTTTAGTCATAAACAAAGCTTCTGGTATGGTAGTTCATCCTGCACCTGGTCATTATACAAACACACTAGTTAACGCTTTATTATATAGATTCAATATAACATCAGGCGATAAGATGCGTCCTGGAATAGTTCATCGACTAGATAAAGATACATCTGGTCTTATGTTAGTTGCTAAAAATGAAGAAACACATGAAAAACTATCAAAAATGATAGGAAATAAAGAAGTAGAAAGACGCTATTTAGCAATCACAACAGGTGTAATAAAAACAGATACAGGAACAATAGATGCGCCAATTGGAAGAGACCAAAGAAATAGACTTAAAATGCAAGTTACAGATGTAAATGCCAAAGAGGCCATAACACATTTTAAAGTCCTAAAAAGATATAAAGCTAATACCTTAATTGAGTGTATTCTAGAAACTGGTAGAACACATCAAATAAGAGTACATTTAGCTTATATAAATTATCCTATTGTAAATGATCCATTATATGGCAAAGAGAAAAATTGTACAGACTTTGGCCAAATGCTTCATTCTAAAAGTATTAGATTTAATCATCCGAGAACTAATAAAGAGCTTTACTTTGAAGTAGAGCCACCAAAAGAATTCAAAGACAAGTTAGAAGAACTAGAAAATGAAGAATAAGACTATAAAGTATTAATTACATATATAGTTAAAGCTAAAATAGATGCAAATAACGAAAAGAGTACGTAAGGATCTAAAAACTTACTACTTTTTTCTCTTAAGTTATTAGTTTCATGATATAAGAATAAACAAGATATAAATATTGCAACAGTATCAACAAATGCTAAAAAGTTATTTTTAAGACCAAAAAATATTAAAGTATAAGCTTGATTAAATATATAGTTTAGAAGTAGGGCAGTCTTATAGGACTTAGGAATTTCTTTCCATTTGTAATTAGTTACAACACCATAAATACTTATTGCAATAAAAATATAAAGAATTGTCCAGATGATGCCAAAAAAAATTTTAGGCGGACAAAAAAACGGTAATTTTATAGTATCAAAATAACTATAATCAACAGGAACTATATTAGTAAGAAACCAAGGAGCTAAGCATAATATAAAAATAAGAATTTTCTTTAACAAAATAATCACCTCTTTTTTTATTTTATGTTTTAGTATATAATATTATTAACTTATTTAGGAGGAAAACATGGAAGCAGAATTAGAACTAGACGATAAAAATATAATGGTTATGAAATTGCTTCATTACTTTATAACAGAAAAAAACTATAATCCAATAATTCTTCAAGGTGTAGAAAATGAAATCTGGCTAGAAAATCTAAATGAAGATTATAAAGTGGTTCGTATAGTATCTGGTTATATTCATAATGATGCGCAATTTGATTTTGATAAATTTAAAACAAAAAGAATAATAAAGAAGATACGTAAAAAAACATTTTCACTTAATATGAATGTTTTTAGTATATTTCTAAATTTAGGAGAAAATGTTACTGAAAATTTAAATGAAAACCCAAATGCTATATGTGTGAAAATAGATGATGAAGCTGATTTTAATAAGAATGATATATTAAATAAAGCGTTCCCAGATTTAAATAAAAAATTGAAATTTACTGAAAAAGGAATGGAACTATTTATGAAGATAACTAATGATATAAATAAACATAATCAAGAAGATGCCAGAAAAGTAGAAAGTGTTTTCAAAATGAAAAAACCAATAATAACTTATACATTAGTTATTATAAATGTTTTGCTATATGTAATACCTATAATTTTAGGAAATTACAATGAATTGATCAGTAAATATAGTATCTATGGACCAAGTATAAGAGCTGGTGAATATTATCGACTAATAACAGGAACATTTCTTCATGCTGGTATATTCCATTTACTATTCAACTGCTATGCATTATCAATTATTGGCAGTCAATTAGAAAGTTTTTTAGGAAAAACAAAATACATAATAATTTACTTATTTTCCGCTATCATTGGCTCACTTTTCTCAATAACATTCGCTGGTAATTATTATTCAGTTGGAGCATCAGGTGCTATCTTTGGCCTTATGGGTTCACTTGTTTACTTTGGCTATCATTATAGAGTTTATTTAGGAAATGTGGTAAAAAGTCAAATTATTCCATTAATATTAATGAACTTAGGAATTGGTTTCTTAACACCTGGCATTGATAATTCAGCACACATTGGTGGATTAATTGGTGGAGCCCTAATAACTATTGCTTTAGGCGTAAAAGACAAAACTACATCATTTGAAAAGGTAAATGGACTAATAGTAACACTATTGTTCCTAGCTTTTGTAATATATATGGCCTTTGTTTATTCTGTGTAGAAAATATTGTCATGGAAAAAAATAAATGGTAAAATAAAATTATAAATAAGATGAGGTGATTAGATGTCACAAGATAAAACAAGTTTGTTTGAAGTTAAAAATATTGATGCTGAATTAACTCGCAATATTTTGCATGAAGTTTATGAATCATTAAAAGAAAGAGGTTACAATCCTACTAATCAAATTGTTGGATACTTAATTTCTGGTGATCCTGGATATATTTCTAGTTATAAAGATGCTAGAAACAAAATTCAAGAAATTGATAGAGCTAAGATTGTAGAAATTCTATTAACAGAGTTTCAAAGACAAAAATAATGAAATATTTAGGACTTGATTTAGGAAGTCGTACTTTAGGAACAGCAATTAGTGATAATACCGGGTTAATTGCGACTAGTTATAAAACAATTCGTCATAATGAAGAATATGAAAAATTATTGCCAGAAGTAAAAGCAATTGTTGAAGAATTAAAAATAGACGCTATTGTTTTAGGATTTCCTAAAAATATGAATAATACTATAGGACCAAAGGGTGAACTTAGTTTATCGTTTAAAGAACAACTTGAAAAAATTGTTGATATTCCTGTTTACTTACAGGATGAAAGACTAACAACAAAGAGTGCAACTGATGCCTTAATTATGGGAAATGTGTCCCGCAAAAAAAGAAAAAAAGTAGTTGATAGCTTGGCTGCTACCATCATACTTCAAACTTATCTGGATAAGAAAGGAAGATAAAATGAAAGATAATAAATTTACAATGATTGATGAATCAGGTCAAGAAAGAGAATATGATGTCCTTTTTACATTTGAAAGTGAAGAGACAAATAAAAATTATATTGTATATACTGATAATACTAAAGATGAAACAGGAAATGTAGAAGTATATGCATCGGTTTATGATCCAGAAGATCCAAATAGCAGATTAGAACCAATTGAAACTGAAAAAGAATGGAAAGTAATTGAAACTATTTTAGAAACATTACAAGAAGAAGTAAGAAAAAAAGTTCAAGGTGAAAATAACGAGCAATAGCTCTTATTTTTATTGAAAGGGAGAATTATGGCAGTAAGAAAGAGACCAAAACCATTACTATTTGTTTTAATGGCACTTATTGTAGTAGTAATTGTCACACTTGGTACAATATCCTACTTAAAGTCACCCGTTGACTCAAAAGATGATAATATAATACAAGTGGAAATACCAGCGGGATCAAGAACAACAACAATAGCTAAAATACTAAAAAATAAAAACCTAATTAAAAGTGAAACTTATTTTAAAGTTTATGTAAAAATACATAATATTAAAAATCTTAAAGCTAGTACATATGACTTAAAAAAGAGTATGTCACTACCAAGTATTATAAATACTTTAATAGAAGGAAATAACTATAATCCAAACACGATTAAATTAACCTTTAAAGAAGGAAAAAGAGTAACAGATTATATAACACTAATCGCAGATAATACTAATAATACAAAAGAAGAAGTAGAAAAGGTATTTTCCGATAAAACATACTTAAATGAATTAATTACTAAATACTGGTTTTTAACAGATGAAATATTAAATAATAATATTTATTATCCATTGGAAGGATACTTATTTCCAGATACATATTATTTTAATGATAAAGATGTAACAGTTTCTAAAATAATTGAAACAATGTTAGATGAAATGGAAAATAAATTAAACGATTACAAAAATAAAATAAATAATAGCCAAATGACAGTACATGAAATATTAACTTTAGCGTCTATTGTAGAAAAAGAAGGTAAGACAAGAGATTTTAAAGACATTTCTTCAGTTTTCCATAATCGTTTAAATATATCAATGAAATTACAAAGTTGTGCTACATCATATTACGGCTTAGGTTTAGAATTTACTGATGTTGGTATAGCAACAGCTGAAATGATGAATAGCAAAAATCCATATAATACATATATAGTTCCTGCATTACCAGTAGGTCCAATATCTATGCCAAGTTTAAACGCCATAGATGCAGCTATTAATCCAAAAGATACAAATAATTTATATTTTATATCAGATAATGAAGGAAAAACATACTTCTTTGCAACAGCTAAAGAACATGCAGACAAGAAGAATGAGTTAATCGCTGCTGGTAAATGGGAAAGATAAAAAAGGTGAGAAGTAGTGAAAAATGTTTATGAAATAATAAATGAAATTCGTACCTATGCAAAAGAAGAAAAAGTACCAATAATGATGGATGATGGACTTAAATTCTTAATAGAGTACATATCAAAAAATAAAATTCAGTCCGTATTAGAAATAGGTACAGCAATAGGGTATTCTTCAATAATGATGGCTTTATCAAACCCGTCTCTTACAATAACAACAATAGAACGTGATGAAAAAAGATACCTAGAAGCCTTAAAAAATATAAAAAAATTAAATTTAGAAGATAGAATCACTTTAATATTCAATGATGCACTTGATGTTAATCTATCAGAAAAATATGATTTAATATTTATAGATGCAGCTAAGGCGCAAAGTATAAAGTTCTTTGAAAAATTTGAAAAGAACTTAAATCCATCTGGAACAATAGTAACAGATAATTTAAAATTCCATGGACTAGTAGATAAAGCTGAAGAGGAAATTGAAAGTCGTAACTTAAGAGCACTAGTTAGAAAAATAAAAGAATACATATCATTCTTAAAAGGAAATATCAACTATAAAACAGACTTTTATGACTTTGGTGATGGTATATCTGTAAGCAAAAGAATAGAAGAAAAATAACGTTAAAAAGTTATCTTTAGGGAGGCTATTATGATAATATATGATAAACAAAAAGAGCCAAATACTACACAAAATACAAAGAAGAAAAAAATGCCAACAAACTCCAATAACATCATAATACTTGTTATAATATGTGCAGTTTTAGCAATAATAGGAATTATTTACTTTTATCAACATCAGAAATCAAAAGATAGTTACAGTTATTTAAAAATTTATGAGGATCAACCATTGGTCATGACAAGACATGACAATGAAAATGAAGAGTATCCAATAGTCGTACCATTTATAAATATAGATTCTAATGAAATTCTTGGCGCAAATGATGAAATATTAACTTATGCCCAAAGTTTTGCTAATAAAAAGAATAATGCTATAACATATGAATATGAAATAAATGGGCCAATATTATCATTAGTTCTTAAAGCTGTAAACAATAATACTGGTGGCGACCCTATTGTAGACTTTAAAACATATAATATTAACCTAGAAAAAGTAGAACTACTTAATGCCGATGAAGTACTAGAAATATTTGGTACTAATTATGATCAAATAGAATCAATTATAAAAAGTAAGTTTCAAAATTATTATAAGCAAGAAGTACAAGAAGGTTATATAGATAAAAGTATCTGTGGATATGAATGCTTTCTAAATTGGCGCGGTGTTAGTT
>CAVKJF010000038.1:0-10659 GCA_963656615.1 bacterium
GCATAAGATGTTTGATTTACACCTACTATTACAATAGCAATAACTGCGATAATTGCTAAAGCAAAAGTTCCAAGTACAGACTTAGAGTGTAAAAAGTTTTTATTATTTTGTTTATTGTTTTCAATATAAATTTTTTCCATAAAATCTCCCTACCTTTATATAAATTATTATACCATAATTTTAATATTTTCAAACTGTTTTTTTATTTTATAGTAAAAATCTTATCAAAACAGTTTAAATCAGCTTTCTTATTTAAATAAACAGTAGCTAAAACATCTCCTTTTTTAACAGTATCACCAACTAACTTATTTAAATAAATTCCGACTTCATAATCAATTTTAGCTTCTTTATTAACTCTTCCAGCACCAAGTTGTACTGACAATTTACCTAATTCTAAAGCATCTATTTTTTGAACAACACCAGCTTCTGTAGATTTAATTTCAACAACGTTATCAGCTAAAGTTAAAGATTCAATTTTACCATGTTGTTCTTTAACAAATTCCAAGAACTTATCATAGGCTTTACCAGATTTAATACTATCAACAACTTCTTTATAAGCTTCATCATAACTAATATTTTTACCCATACTTACCATTTCACTAGCAAGTTCAATACATAAATCAACTAAATTATTATTTTTTTCTTTTCCTTTAAGTACATCCATAGCTTCCATTACTTCAATACTATTTCCTATTGCGTGACCTAAAGGTACATTCATATCACTAATTATAGTTCTTACTTCTCTGTCATAAAATTTACCGATTTTCTTCATTAAGTCACTTAATTTATTAGCATCAGACTTTTTTTGTAATAAAGCACCTGATCCTACTTTTATATCTATTAAAATCTTATCAGCACCAGCTGCTATTTTTTTACTCATAATACTTGAAGCAATTAATGGAATTGATGAAACAGTACCAGTAACATCTCTTAAAGCATAAATTGCTTTATCCATAGGAGCCAAGTCAGCAGTTTGTCCAGTAACAACCATACCTATTTTTTTAACTTGATTAAATACTTGATTATCATCTAATGCTATATTGAAACCCTTAATACTTTCCAATTTATCAATAGTGCCACCTGTATAACCTAATCCTCTACCAGACATCTTAATTACTGGCACACCTAAAGATGCAACTATAGGAGCAATAATTAAAGTAGTTTTATCACCAACACCACCTGTAGAATGTTTATCAACTTTAATTCCTGGTATCTCAGAAAAATCAAGTATATCCCCTGAATCAATAAATATCTTAGTTAAAGAAAATATTTCTTCATCAGTCATACCATTAATACAAATAGCCATAAGTAAACTAGACATTTGATAATCCTTAACATCTCCCTTTAAATATCCATTAAAGAAAAATGAAAGTTCTTTATAAGTTAATTCTAATCCTAATCTCTTTTTATTAATAATATCTACTATCATTGTAAAGCCCTCCTATAAATATAAGAATCACGTTTTTCAAAACCAACTTTTTCATATAAATGATGAGCTGCTACTCTATCCTTTCTAGAAGTTAGTTCTACATATAAAGCCTTATCTTTTCTAGCAACTTCTAATACTCTTTCCATAAGTAATTGTCCTAATCCAAGATTTCTATAAGACTTAGCTACACAAACATAATCAACTAAATAGTATGGTCTACCTTTAACTAAATCTAAAACTCTAGTAAGAACTAAGTATCCAGCCACTACATCATTAACTACCGCAACATATTCTTTATAGTTATTATCAGGATTAACATTAGCCTTAGTAACTCCAAAAGCTTCTTCTAAAATTCTACTGACATCAAAATAATCAGTCATTCTATATTCTCTAACGCCTATCACATTATCACCCTATCATAAATATAACACAACTTAAAAAAAAATACTAGTTTCCCAGTATTAAATATAAATCAGTTTAATAATTATTCCTCAAAAAAAAACGAAAAGCAGATTACTCTGCCTTATCTTACTATGTGAAAAACTACTCCTCTTCTTTTTTTCTACTAGATAGAAATGTTACTTTTTCCGCAACTATATCCATTAAATATTCTTTTTTTCCCTCCTTTTCCACAACTCTAGACTGTACTCTTCCTTTAACACCAACAATATCACCTTTAGAACAATAGGAAGCTGTATTTTCCGCAATATTTTCAAAAGCTACACAGTCTATAAAATCAGTATCATAAGTTCCCTCCATATTCTTAAAACTTCTAGGTATAGCCAAACTTATATTAGCAATTTTTTTACCATTTTCAGACTTATTAATCTTAATATTTCTAGTAAGTCTACCAACTAAAACTATTTGATTTAGCATATTTCACCTCCCTTCGAGCGTTATATTATTAAAAGAAAACAAAAAAGACAAATCACTAAAATCAACATTTCATAAAATAAAACCATATAAAAAAAGAGATTCATCAATAGAAAATCTCTTTTTATAAACAAAACATATATTGAAATAACAACTTTATAAGTATTATAAATTTCTTTTTATTAGTTGATTTAATTCAACTGCATACTCCATCGGTAACTCTTCTCTAAACTTTTCCAAGAAGCCTAAAACTATTAATTCCATAGCTCTTTCTTCAGAAATACCTTTACTCATCATATAGAATAAATTATCATCACTTATTTTAGAAACAGTTGCTTCATGTTCAATACTACTACTCAAATTAAAACAAGAATTAACCGGTATTGTATCACTCTTAGAAATATCATCTAAAATCAAGGTATCACATTTAACATTACCAATACTATTACTTGCCGCAGAATTAATTAAAACCTTACCTCTATAAGTAGCATTTCCACCATTTCTGGCAATACTCTTAGAAATAATATTACTCTTCGTATTTTTACCAAGATGAATCATTCTAGCACCTGAATCTTGTTCCTGACCTTTTGACGCCACACTGATAGTAATACAAGTACCATTAGAATTATCACCCTTAAGTACACAGCATGGATACTTCATTGTAACTTTACTACCTATATTACCATCTATCCATTCCATAGTACCATTCTCATCAACCAATGCTCTTTTAGTAACCAAATTATAAACATTAGGAGCCCAGTTTTGAATAGTTGAATAACGACATTTACTATTCTTACCAACATATATTTCAACAACCGCAGCATGTAATGAAGATTCACTATAAGTAGGAGCTGTACATCCTTCTATATAATGTAAATCACTATTATCATCAACAATTATCAAAGTTCTTTCGAATTGACCCATGTTTTTACTATTAATTCTAAAATAACTTTGTAATGGCCTATCTAATTTAGTATTCTTAGGTACATAAATAAAACTTCCTCCTGAAAATACTGCACCATTTAAAGCCGCAAACTTATTCTCACCAGCATTAACTATTTTACCAAAATACTTTTCTACTAATTCTGGATACTTTTTCATAGCCATTTCAATAGAAGTAAAAATAACCTTTTTCTTTTCAAGTTCCTCTAGCATACTATGATAGATTACTTCACTTTCATATTGAACACCCATACCACCAAGATGTTTTTCACTTTCTAAAACACCAAGTGAATCAAGTTCATCAACAACCGGTTTCAATACATTATTCCAGTCACTTTTAATAGCTTCATCTTGTTCATTAGCCTTATAGTAAATAATAGAAGAAAAATCCAAATCAATTTCTGGTCCAAACTCTGGCATTCCTAATTTTTCAAATTTTTCGTAACTATCAAGTCTAAACTTTTTTACCCAGGAATCTTCCTTTTTTATATTAGAAATTAACTCTACCTTTTCCTTATCTATTCCTTTGATTTCCATATCATCATCAACCTTTTTTTACTTTTTGTATACCTCTTTCAGCAAAATACTCATTTAATCTTGCAGCATCTTTTTTATCTCTATCCATTACTCTTAACATTCTAACAGGATTTCTAAAAGCAAGAAGTCTTTCCTTCGCAATATTTTCACGATCCATAAAATATTTATCCGACTTCAAAATATAACTTTGTAAAGCCTCATAACTTACATAAGGACCAAATATTTCTGAAAAATCAACATTTGTTAAAACCCAACAAGGTCCAGTCTTTGCTTCTCCTGCAACTAGTTCCATTTTAGTACCATAGTCATTACCAGCCAAGTCGCAACAACTATAAAACTTACTTCTTTTTAAAACTAAATCAAAATCATTTAATCCAAACATATTAATATATTTAGTACCATTAAATACTGGAACATGCTCTTCATCAATTTCATACAACAATGCATATGATAAAGGACTACCAAATTCAACTCCATTATGATTCTTATCAAAATATCTAAGCTCAGCCAACCTAATTCCTTCACTTTTGATTTTCATTACCTAAACCCTCCAAAATTTTTTCTATTGCCTTATATGGAATAAGAGCACAACCTTTTCTATTAGGTTGCTTACAAACTTCATCATAAACTGTAAGCTCACCTAGTAAATCCCTATCATATTCTTTTTCGTTTATCATATTTCGGTAATTAGACAAAATCTTTTTAGCTTCCCCAACACTCTTACCTATTAAACTCCTAATCATAATAGAAGTAGCTGAAGTACTAATAGCACAAGCCTCTCCATCAAAACGAATATCTTCAATTTTTCCATCAACAATTTTCATCATTACATCCAAATCATCAATACAGCTTTCACTATTAGTATTAACTTTAATATAACTATCATCTTCAACCAATCCTCTATTCATAGGATCTTGATAATTGTCTAAAATTATTTCTCTTTTTAAATTATTATCCATGCCAAAACCTCCTAAAGTACTATTTTAAAAATATCATGACTATTTTTCAAAGCCTCAACTAGTTTTAAAATATCTTCTTTAGTGTTGTACAAATACATACTAACTCTAACTGTATTCTTAATATTAATTTCATCTTTAAGCATCTTAGCACAATGATTTCCCGCTCTAACATAGATATGATAATGATTTAAATATATAGAACTTTCTTGAGCAAAAACCCCATCTATATTAAGTGCTAATATACCAGACTTTGAATTTTTATTATATAAAATTATGTTAGGTATCTTTTCTAATTCACTAACTAAGAATTCTTTTAATTCTTGTTCATGTTTCTCAACTTTATCCATACCTATACTCATCAAATATTCAATAGCCCTTCTTAAACCAATAACTTCAGCAATAGCTGGAGTACCAGCCTCTAACTTAGTAGGTGCATTTTTTAATTCATAACTACTATCAGCTTCAAATGACTGATTCATTCCACCACCGTAGCATAAAGGTTCCATCTCCTGCAACAAATCATACTTACCTACTAATACTCCAACACCAGTTGGACCAAGCATTTTATGTCCAGAAAAACTTAAGAAATCCATATTAGCCTTTTTAAAATCAACTTTTAAATGTGGAACACTTTGAGCACCATCTACACAAAAGTAAATATTCTTACTTTTACATATCTCACCAATGGCATAAACATCTCTAATATCACCAATTACATTAGTAACATGAGCAATTGATATAACCTTTGTTTTATCAGTAATACTATTTTCAACACTAGAAACAGGTAATGAATAATCATCATCTAAGTCCATATATTTAATAACTATCCCAATTTCTTCACTTAACTTTATCCAAGGTAAAACATTAGACGCATGTTCTGACTTAGTAAGTAAAACTTCATCTCCTGCTCTTAAATGTTTTCTCATAAAACCAAAGACAACCATATTAATAGACATAGTAGTACCAGAAGTAAAAACAACTTCATCTGGAGAATCACAATTAATAAATTCTTTTACTACGTCTCTTGTCCCATCATATAACTGATTAGTAACAATAGCGGCATCATAATCACCTCTATGAATATTAGAAGTATGTTCTTGATAATACTTAACCATGCTATCAACTACACATTTTGGCTTTAATGTTGTAGCCCCATTATCAAAATAAACAATATCTTCCTTCAACATTGGAAAATCTTCTCTATTCAAAATATCACCTCCTAAATCTTTTCAATTTCCTGTACAAATTCATCTATTTTAGATAAATCAATACTATCAGAATTGATTAAAAATCCATTTAACAATAATCTATAAGCTACATCTAAAGAAATACTCCTACTCATCATATAGAACAATACTTCATCTTTAAATTTACCAATGTACGCTGCATGATTACTTAAAACATTATAATTATCAATAAGTAAATTTGGACATATTGTACTCTTACCATTATTCATATTAATAATTTGATTTTCTTGATTACAAATACATTTACTACTACTCTTTGGTACAACTCCATCAACAAGATAAGAAAGTTTATTATCTAAAATATTAACACCGTGATTAAATACTTCACTATGTGTATTACTAACATTATGATTAATTCTAATTTTAAAAGTATTATCATCATAATTAATATTATTGTAATAGTAATAAAGATTAACTCCTGAAACGTCTAAATTAAGAGTAACTTCACTACTACTATTTATTGAAAAATGATATATAATTGTATCTTCTTCTATATTATATTTATAATTACTATTCTTGTTATTATCTACAATATATAATATCTTACTCATTTTCTTCATTTCCTATCATAACATTAATACCATTATAACCATTTTTTTCTATATCATAAGCTAAATCCATAGTACCAGTCTTAACAATTTTACCATCTCTCATAACATGTACATAACTAGGCTTAATATACTTTAAAACTCTTGTATAATGAGTAATAATCAAAACAGAAACATCTGGATTTTCTTTTAAATAATCATTAATATTTTCACAAACTATTCTTAAACTATCTACATCTAAACCTGAATCTAATTCATCTAAAATAATAAACTTAGGTTTTAAAAGAATCATTTGTAATATTTCATTTTTCTTTTTTTCCCCACCAGAAAATCCTTTATTTAAAGATCTATGTAACATACTACTATCAAGTTCTACTTTTTTCATAGTATCTTCCATACTTTTTATAAATGTATATAAATTAACTTTTTCACCATTAACTTCTCCTAAAGCAGTTCTTAAAAACTCACTATTAGAAACACCATCTATAACTGTTGGATCCTGCATACATAAAAATATCCCTTTTCTTGCTCTTTCATAAACCGGTAATTTTATAATACTTTCTCCAGAAAATAAAATATCTCCATCTGTAACTTCATACATATAATTACCTAATATAACTTTTGAAAGCGTACTTTTTCCAGTACCATTAGGACCCATGATAGCGTGAACTTCACCAGGTTTAATATTTAATGAAACTCCTTTAAGTATCTCTTTATCTGTATCTTTTATTTTTGCACATAAATTATTAATTTCTATCATAAATGCATCTCTCCAGTCAACAACATATATTATACCAAAAAATCTAAAAATTTGTTGAAAAATGGTTGGAAAATAAAAAAAATTAAAAAAGAGCTTATGCAGCTCTTCCTAATCCTTTATCATTAATACTATTATCATCACCTAACAAGTTTTTAGCATCAGCTATTAATTTAGCTAAATCACCTTTGCCAGCAACTTGTCCTTTTAAAGCACTAATCTCAGCTTCTAGTCTTGAAACAGTATCATTAAGTCTATCATTTTCTTTTTCTAAAACTCTAACTTTCTTTCTTAAAGCTTCACCAGATTCAACTAAAGTTCTATTTTCTTCAAATGCTTTTCTCTTAAATTTCATCAAGCTTTCTATTTGTTCATCTTGACTAGCAATAATTTCTTTTTGTTCTTTATTTTGACTTATTAAACTAGACATAACTTCAGCAGTATCTTCTATGATGTTATCGCCTAAATCTATATCATTATCATCATTACTTAATGACATACCAGTAAATAATGAATGACTATCATCAACATCTGCTTCTTGATCATTTGCTTCTTCTATCTCTCTAGCTTTGTTCTTAAACAATGAAACTCTCTTAGTCTCAACTGCTGGTACTACTGGCTCAGGTATAACAATCTTTTCTTGTTCCTCTACCAAGTCATTATTAGTATCAGTTTCTTCTTCAACTTCTTCAGTACTTTCTTCTACTGTTTCCTCTGGAAAATCATTATTTTCAACTAATGTTTCTTTAAAATCAACTGGATGAAGTAAATCTTCTTCACTATTTTCTACAGTTTCATCCATAGCGGCATCAATTTCTTCTTTTGGAACAGCTAAAGACTTAACATCCAAATTTTCTGTAGCAGGAGTATTTTCATCTTCTGGAACAACTTCTTCACCTTTCAATGAATAAGTAACAACATCAGTATCAACTGTATTACCTGCTAAATATAAAACATCATTATTATATCCTATAAAACTATATAGTTTATTATCTAATAAATTATTACCATCTAAATCATAAACAGTAGCCTCTGAAAATTGATCATTGAAAAGGAATCTTCCATTAGGACCCATTTTAGCATTAATCTTTTCTTTAATAGCGGCAGGTGTTGTAACTAATTTAGTGGCTGCTAAAGGATCTCTTCTCATACCAGCAGCCTCAATAACACTTTGAGTCACTGGTTTAGAAACTTCAACTAACATTGCATCTTCACCAATTGGCTTAACTGCTTTATTCTCAAATGGAATAATAACATTACCATCACTATCAATAACACCAATATTAGATGCTAAAACTAATGGATCAATAGCTTCTACTAATGCTGTAGATGCAACAATACGGCCTTTTCCTAGTTTTTCTCCATCTAAAAAATAATACTGCTTGCCATCTTCCATACATCCATACGTACAAACAATATCACTACGATCTTTATATTTAACTTGACCCTTTTGAACTTGCATCATAATTCTACACCACCTATTTTATTCTCATCATAATAATAGCATAAATAAACTTTCAAAACAATACCAAAGAACAAAATATCCTAAAATTTTAGATTATGAATAATTGAATTTTAACTATTTATAATATAAAATATAATTGGTGATAGAATGAAAGAACAAAAGAAACTAACAATAAAAATGGCTATTTTCACATTTATTATCTTTGTCTGCTTTGGAATCATAATATTAAATGAAAAATCAGCTCCTTACTATGCCTCAAGAATACATAAAAAATTACTTACTTATCTAAATGAAACATATAAAGATGAAATAAATACCTTTTCCATTGATGATACTAAATACAAAAATACAAAATACACTCTAAAAGTAAAATCAAAAGAAAATAAGAATTTATACTTCATAGTAACCTACAACAGTAAAAAAATAACTGATACCTATAAGAAAGACTATCTTGAAGGTAAAACATTAATAAATACTTTAGAACAAAATCTAGAAAAAGAATTAAAAGACTCATACCATCAAGACTTCAACATCACATTTTTAAAAAGCCTTGATAAATACAGTGATCAAGTAAAAAAACATATAATTTCAAAAAATAGTTTTAAAGACTTAAAAGTATATACACTAGAGACAAATATAAATAGTAAATGGAATACTAGTGCCATTGGTAAAAGCCTAATTGACTTAAATACCAAGCTAAAAGATAAAAATATTACTCCTAAAAACTATCAAATAACTCTAACCAACATAAATGATTTAACTAAAAGTGTAAAAGTAAATAACCTAACTTCAGAACAAATAGAAAATATTACATTACTAAATGATATCATTGGTGCTATAATAAAAAATGAAAACAGTAATATTTTAAAAGAAAATAATATTACTTATAAATATTTAAATTAAGGAGGAACAAAATGACTGATTGCTTATTTTGTAAAATAATTGCTGGTGAAATACCATCAAGAACTGTATATGAAGATGATTTAATAAAAGTAATAATGAATATTAATCCAAATACTAATGGACATTTATTAATATTACCTAAAAAACATTATACTAATATCATGGATATTGATGAAAAAATAGTAACTCATAGTTTAGAAGTAACAAGAAATACTTTATATGACTTATTAAAAGAACGTCTTAATTGTGAAGGACTAACTATTGCTGAAAACAATTTCCTTGGTCAAGAAATAAAACATTTTCATATTCATCTAATACCAAGATACAAAGATGATAATGCCGACTTTGTTTATGATGAAAGTAAAGTATTACCTGTAGAAGAAGTATTTTCTAAATTAGAAAACAAGTAACAATAATATCAATAATAAATAAAACTAATGCCAACATTGTCAACCAGGTTGGTATTTTTTTTATAAATTTATCTATTAAAGGCCTAATAACATACATAAATATAAAGATAAAAACAAGCCATACTAAACTAATTTCTAATGCTATATAATGTCCAAAATTAAATTTAAGTCTACTATAATCCCAAAATATTTTACCAGTTAAAACTTCAATTAAATTGCCTGCTATCCATTCCATAATAGTTAAAACAACAACAGAAATAATAGCCGTCAAAAATATTTTAGTCCATCTCTTATACTTAGTCTCTTTAAAAATATAATCTGTAATAAAAACTATAATTACAGCACCAAGTCCATAAATTGGTATCCAAGGTCCAAAAAGTATTCCATTATTCATACCATGAAAAACAAATGTTTTTAAAAGTGTCTCCATTATATATCCAAGAAAAGAACAAATAAAAAACATATCTAAATAATACATTAATATCACCAGTATTATTATGTACAAAAAAATAAAAAACATAAAAAAAGATAAGAATATAAATTCTTACCTCTAAAAATTAATAACTAACTATTCCTCCAAGTATAATAG
>CAVKJF010000039.1:0-10649 GCA_963656615.1 bacterium
AGAAGTTAGTGATGACGGAACATTTGTAATGCCAGATGATGATGTTAGTATTGAGGTTGTTTATGAGAAAAAGGTAGAAAATATAATTACTAATCCTAAGACATCTTCAGCTTTATGTGTATCTTTGGCTATTATTTCAATATCTTTATTAGGTACATTTATTGTTAAAAATAGAAAAGTAAGAGGAGAAAAATTATGAATGGTTTAAAAAAGTTTGGTGTAGTATTATTATCCATTGCTTTAATAAGTAGTATTTCAGTATTTGTTTTTTCATTTTCTGTACATATGGTTTTAGTTAAAGAAATAAAAACAGTTATTATTGAAGAAAGTAAAGAAGATTTAGTTAAAGATTTAAATGTTTCTACGGAGAAAGTTGATGAATTTTTTGCTAATGAAGACATATCTAATCTTGTTGATAATTATGTAGAAGCATTTATTTATGGAATGGCTGGTTCTAATAGTTTAACAAGAGAAGATATTAAAAAAGATATAGTTGATGTTATTGATAATAATAGAGATTTCTTAAAAGAAAAGCTTGAAGTTACAGATGAAGTATTAGATGAATTTAAAAGTAGTGAAGAGTTAGATAATATTACAGAAGAACTTTATAGTTCATTTACTGAACAAGAAGATGAGGAGAGTGTACAAGTCGCTAAAGCTTATACAAATTTAATTTCTACATCATTTAAAGTTAAGATGTTTATTACTATTTGTGTATTAACTTTACTTATTTGGTTATTACAAAAAGCTTACTTTAAAACAATGAAAGTATTTGGAATTTGTTCAATTATATCTTCAGTAGTAACAGCTGGTGCTATGATGTTATTAACATATATTGTTCAAAGTACAGCTGAAGTAGAAGTATCAGTTAACTATATGTCTGGATTAATATATTCCATTGTGTTACTGGTTATTGGTATTGGATTAATTGTTACTGGTAATGTTTTAAAGAAAAAGGTATCTTAGGATATCTTTTTTTGTAAACTTTGTGTAAAGTTTTACATATGTTATACTTAGTGCTTTTAATTATTGAGCATTTGTGCTATATTTTATATTCTTGACTTTTAAGGAGGAATTTTATGAAATTGTATGAAGAAATATGTAGTACTCTAGCTAAAGTTACTACTTTAGAAGAAAAATATATTGTTTTATTACTAACTAGTTTAGTTGTAATAATTATTTTTCGTATTTTAAAAGTATTAGGTAAAAAAGTAATACAAAAAATTACAACAGGTAGAAGAGAGTTTGTTTCTAATCAGGCTTATCAAGTTACTTTAAATATTTTAGAAATATTAGTATTTGCATTTTTATTTGATGATTATATTAAAGGGTTAATGACTTTTATAAGTGTTATTTCAGCAGCAATGACTATTGCTTTAAGGGACTTTATACTTAATTTTTTCTGTGGAATTTATATTAAGTTTAAAAAACCTTTTAAAGTAGAAGATCGTATACAAATAGAAGATACAAAAGGAGATGTTATGAGTATTTCAGCTTTTAGTTTTGAAATACTTGAAGTATCTACTAAAGAAGATAATGGACAGTCTACTGGTATAGTTATTCATTATCCTAATTCTATTATTGTTTCTAAACCTGTTAAAAATATTAATAAAGGATTTAAATATATATGGGATGAAATTGTAGTAAAAGTTTCTTTAGATGCTGATTTAGAAAGTAATAAGAAAGAAATATATAAGATAGTTAATAGTTTAGATACTATTAAGAGTATTCCTAAGAAAATGAAGAATTTAATAAATGATGTTAATACTACTAATAGAATATATTTTAACAAGTTTGATCCTATTATTTATACTAAGATAGTTGATGATCATATAGAACTTAATGTTAGATTTTTAATGCATCCTAAGAAAGCTAGATATATAGAGAGTGTTATTTGGGATAAAATTTATTTGGCTTATAAAGCAAAAAAAATTAATCTTTATACGGGAGATTAATTTTTTTCTTTTTCGATGAAGATTTTTTTATTATTTAGAAGTCTTTCATTATCTTTTGACATTTCTAGAGCTAGATTTACAAAGTAGATGGCGTAGTTATATCTTCTTTGATAATAGTTACTTATTGATAGTAGATCATATATTGTTTCATCCCAGGCAAATACTTCATTTATATAAGTTTTTGGATGATATGTTATAGTTAGGGCTTTTAAACAGTATTTTTCTACTTCTAAATAGTTTTCTTGTAAGTAGGCTAGAAGAGCTTTTTCGACATATGGTTCTCTTAAGTATGGGGTTTCTTTAATAGCTTTATCTAGCCAGAGTTTAGCTTGGTCATACTTCTTTAAATTCTTGTAACAGCGACTGATATAACGCATTGATGCAGAACGTTCATCTTTCCAAGTAGCACTTTCTAGTGAGAGATGTTTTTTTAGTGTTTTAATACTTTTTTTCCAATAGCCATAGTACATATATTCTCTACCTAAATAGTGCATATTTCGGTCATTACTTGGATCTTCTTTTACAGCTAGTTCTAATAATGGTAAATAACTACTACGACTTTTTGTAATATCTGGATAATGATTTAAAACTATATCATTTATTATTATGGAGTTTTCATTTGTTGAACAGGATAATACTTCATGAACTGGGTTTATCCAAGTATAGTTATTTCTGGTATGTATTTTTTCTGTGTAAAAAGTAACTTTTGGAATATTATTTTTATCAAGACTCCAATTGTATGTATATCTAGCTCTAGTTGTATCTTTTTGCCAGGCTTGTTCTAGATGTTTTCTCCAACCTTTTTCAAAGACTTCGTCTAAATCTGTACAAACACATATATCTGTATCAATAGGTACTAGATTTAAAGATTCATTACGAGCTACATCAAAACGCCAAGGTATTATTTCTTTTATTTTGACATGGACATTATTTTCTTTTAAGAGTTTAACAGTATTATCAGTTGAGCCAGTATCTAAAACGTATATTTCATCAGCTTCTTTCATGGACTCGGTCCAACGTTTGACGAATTTTTCTTCATTTTTAGAAATGGCATAAACACATATTTTCATTATTTTCCTTTCTTATAGACAGATTTTGTCATAAAAATATTTATTTTTTCTTTATTTATGGTATTATTATATTAGATGATAGGAGGAGTTCATTTATGAGATGTGTTAAGATAAAAGATGTAAAAGAATTTGAAATGAGTGAAATAGATGAGCCAGTTAGTGTTGATGGAAGTGTTTTAGTTGACGTTAAAAAATGTGGTATCTGTGGTTCTGATATTCATTACTGGGATACTGGTGAGCCAGCTGGATTAGTTATGGGTCATGAGTATTGTGGTGTTGTTTATAATCCTGGTAGTAGGGAAGATTTAAAAGTAGGAGATAGAGTAACCGCTTTACCTATTTCTCCATGTGGACATTGTAGTGCATGTTTAACAGGTAATCCACAATATTGTCCTGAAACTTGGACTAGAGCTACTGGACTTTCTTTGACTAATCCTGGAGCTTTAGCACCTAAAATGGCTATTAGACCTGATATGGTATTAAAAGTACCTGATAATGTTAGTGATGATGAAGTAGCAATGGTTGAACCTAGTGCTGTTGGATTACATGCTGTACATTTAGCTGATATAAAAATTGGTGAAAAAGTATTAGTTATCGGTGGAGGAATCATTGGACTTGTTTCAGCAATGTTTGCGAAGATGGAAGGAGCTAGTTATGTAGCTTTATCTGAAACAAATGATGCTCGTGGTAAGAAGAGTGTTAGACTTGGAGTTGCTGATGAATGGTTTGACGCTAAAGATACTAAGATGTTAGAAAAGACTACACAAATTACTAATGGTGGATTTGATGTTGTTATTGAATGCTGTGGAAATTCACCTGCAGTTAGTTCAGCTTTAATGGCTGTTAGACCTGGTGGTAGAGTCATCTTAGTTGGGGTTTCTTTAGGAACAGTTACAATACCTACAATTGTTTCAGTTATGAGAGAATTAACTATTAAAGGCTCAATTGCTTATACAAAAGAAGAATTCCAAACTTGTATTGATTTAATGGCAAGTAAGAAAATAGATACATTAAAATTTGTTGATGATGTAGTTTCTTTAGAAGAAGTTCAAAAAGCATATGAAAGATTAACATCTGGTAAGGATGACGCTGTTAAAATACTAGTTGATCCTAATAAATAGAATTGATGGTGATTAATTATGAAATTTGATGAAATGGTTTCAAAAAGTAAAAGTACTAAAAAGTCTTTTAATACTAAAATGTTATTTATCGCAATAATTGGAATAGTTGTTGTTGTTATTTTGATATTTGTATTTAAAGCTATTTTTTCTGGTAAAGAGAAAGTTACAGTAGTTAACTTAGATAAAAATAGTAGATTAGTACAAAGTCTATATACTACAGTACATGATTTTAAATCTACTTCTCCTTATTGGATGTATGATGGAGAAAGTAGTAGTATAATTGCTGATATGACTGAAGGCAATAAAATGGTTTTAGCTTATTTAAATCTTAAGGGAGTAGATTTTTTAGCAGCTGATGATTGTACTACTTTACCTAGTGAAAATGCTTTTGGAAAGTTAGTATGTAGTGATAAAACTATTATTAAAAGAGAAGATGTTGAAAGATCTTATCAAGAAGTATTTGGTGATAAATTTCAAATGAGTACTGATGTTAATATTAAAGTAAATCCAGAAAATGATACATATGTATATAATGAAGATATTGATTCTTATGTTTTATATTCTAAAGGTACAAATGATGATTTATTCTCTAAAGACTTTACATATAACTATGATATATATAAAGCTGAGAGAGAAGGAGATACTGTTAGAGTATATGAATCATTAGATGTAGAGGATAAAACTGGTACTATAGTTGAAAGTGCTAAATACCTTTATACATTTAAGATGGCTGATGATAACTTATATAGTTTTTATAGTATTGAAAGTGTTAAATAAGTAGATTTTCTACTTATTTTTAGGTTATAGTCATTTTCAAAATATGAATATTGTCATAATTTATTATAGATTTATAGGTGATTAATTATGAATATTTCTGTTGGTATTACTGATGGAATTGGTACTATAAATTTAGCTGATGGTAATTATGAAGTTTCTACTAATACACTTGGCTATAATAATTCTTCTATTAGTCCTAAAAGTATTTTATTAACTGATGAAGAAGATACTTTTGATTTTGCAATTTCTGCAACAGGTACATTAACTTTACATGTAGTTGAGACTGATACTAATTTACCAATAGTTGGAGCTAAATTTTATAGATGTAGTTCTATTGGTGTTACATATGGTGATGTTATAATAACTGATGAGTTTGGAAATGCAACATTTAATAATGTTCCTTTTGAAGAAAATAATCCAATAAGTGTTTATTTTAGACAAATAGAAAGTGATGATAAACATACTTTTGATGATGGTATTAATAATGTAAAACTTGTTCAAAATATGAAGATTGTTAATGTTTATAATAATTTAAAATAAAAGATAGTTTAGGCTATCTTTTTTTATATAGTTTGTCTTCCTAAGTATTCTATGAAGACTGTTATAAGTGAGTTTGTAAAGTATGATTTTGATTTTATATCTTCTATGTCCGGTGCTATTAAGCAGATACTTTTATTACCTAGATTTACTAGTTCAAATTCTTTTTTAGGATCTGTTACAGCTAACATTCCTTCCATTATGTTTTGTTTTGGGACTTCTGTTTCATACCAAGTGCTTGTGCCTATATAGATGTTGTCAGTATTTTTTTCCCTGAATCCGATAGAGACAAAGTCTTTAGTTTTATCATATGGTGTTTCTATATTTTTTACATAAGCAGATACAATTATACTTATTCTATAATATCCAGCGACATTAAAACTAATGGTGTTTTCAGTTTGGTTTAGGTTGATGAGATGTGTCAAATCTAGTTCTTTTCTTTCAATTGGCAATATCCCGTTTGAATCAATACTTATTCCTTCTTTGGGCTTGGAATCATTAAATGTTACTAGATATGCTGCTCTAACGGTATTAGGTCCTGGATCTCCTTTTTCACCTTTAGGTCCTTGTTCTCCTTGATCGCCTTTATCTCCTTTGTCTCCTTTTTCACCTTTTGGTCCTTGAACTCTACCTGTATCAATCCATTTCTTTTCTTCATCTGACCAGGTGTATAAATCGCCATTAACTATATAGGCGTCATCTATTGAACCGGTAGGATGATTTCTTATTAAATCTTCATATGTATCATAACTTCCTAAAATGTTTATACCATTTCCTCTTGGACCGGTTGGACCTGTTGGCCCGGATATAAAGCAGTTACCTGGTATACACATTCTTTTATTGTTACAGTTCATATTGACCTCCTTGTTATAGTGTATGTTTTTTTCTATTTATTGAGTAGTTAATTTGTTTGTATTAAACTTGCACAATTTGTGATTTCTTGTTCATTTTTTTGTTTATCTGTTGCTTAATTATTGACTACTTACAAAATGTTGGATATAATTAAATAGTAAAATTAAGATAGGAGGATATGAGAAATGCAAAAAGAAAGAGGATTTAGAATTATTGCTGTTATTGCTTTAATGGTTGCTGTTGTAGGTTTAACAATAGGTTACGCAGCTTATTCATCAACACTAAAAATTACAGGTGCAGCAAACGTTGATCCATCTAGTTGGAGTGTTAAGTTTGCTTATAAAACTGGTGATTCTTTAGTTGCTACTAAAACTGGTAATGCTTCAGTAAATCCAGAAGCTACTTTAAGTGATACACAAGTTTCAGGATTTAACGCTACTTTAAAAGCCCCTGGAGATTCAATTACTTATAACTTCTTAGTAACTAACTCTGGTTCACTTGATGCTGAATTATCTACATTTACTATGGGTACTATAAGTTGTGCACCAGCTGTAGGAAGCAATGCTAGTTCTGAAGAAGCAGCAGCAGTTTGCAAGGAATTATCTTATACTTTAACTGGTGTTAATGCTAATGAAACATTACCTGCTGGTCAAAGTAAAGAACTTACTTTAAAGCTTGAATGGGCATCAGCAGGAACTGCAGTAGCATCTGATGATATTGCTATTACTGTTGGCGAAACAACTTTAATATATACACAAGCTTAATTTAAATTAAGAAGGAGTTGAAAGCTATGAAAAGAAGTCATTTAATAATAGTTCTTAGTTTGCTATTTACTATGATTATTTTACTTTTAAATAGCTTTCTTATTCCTGTATTGAATAAATATACATTATTTATTTTTATATCTTTATTATTAGTAGGATTATCATTTTTAGTAGGATTTACTAATGATAAGAGTAGACATAATAAAGATATTATTTTAACAATTTTAATAGGTATTTTATCTTATTATATATTGACATATGCAGCTGGTTTTTTCTTTGGGTTTAGTAAGAATGTATATAACTTTAAGATATATAATATTTTTGATAATATTTTACCAGCGTTGTTGTTAATAGTTTCTACTGAGTTATTAAGAAATACAATTAATTCTAAGATAAAAGATAAAGTATGGATTTTAGTATACTCTGTTTTTGTGTTTACTTTAATAGACACAACATTTACTATTAATTCAGTTGATTATACTAAACTTTCATCACTTTTAATACTGTTAGGATTATATGTATTACCAAGTTTAAGTAAAAACTTTTTACTTACATATTTATCTTATAAAGTTGGTTATAAATCTACTATAATTTATAGACTGTTAATGGAAGTACCATTATATATTTTGCCAATAATACCCGACTTTGGTAATTATGTTAACTCGGTTGTATATATAATTGTGCCAGTATTTATTTTTGCTATGGTTAAGAGGTTATTTGATAAGGCAGATAAAAATGAAATAATATTATCTAGACCTAAACATACTGGATTGATTATAAAAGGGATTGCTACAGTTTTACTAGGAATTCTTGTTGGTTTAACATCTGGGTTTTTTAAATATCAACTTTTAGTTATCGCAACAGGATCAATGACGCCTAATATTAATAAGGGTGATGTTGTTTTACTTAGAAAACTTAGTGAAGAAGAAATTAAACAATTAAAAGTAGGTCAAGTATTAGTATTTCGACAAGATGGTAAAATAGTTGTTCATAGAATCTCAAAAATATATAAGTCTGGTAAGGAAATGTTTTTTAAGACTAAGGGTGATCATAATAATGATGAGGACAATTATTTGATAGAAGTTAATCAAGTACTTGGTACTACTGATCATAAAATTAGATACATTGGTTATCCTACTGTTATGTTATATGAAAAGATGAATGGGTAGTGGAGGTGTATTATGAGACTTGTCAGGGAAAAGTTTAAGTCTTTGGTAACTAGAATTGAAAATTTTATAGAAACTAAATTCGGAAGCAATGCATTTAAATTAATCTTTGGATTTTGTTTCGTTGCTGTTCTTTCATGTATTGCTTTGATACTAGTAATAAAAGTCTTTTATAGTAGGTCGTTTGATTATTTAAATTATACTGAGGTTAGTAAAACTGATTATAGGGTTAATTTAAAGCCAAATGATTATTATGAAGTTGACCATTTACCATCAGGTATGAATTATATTGCTTCTTTAATTAAAGATATAGAAGTTGATTTTGATTATTCATTTTCAACTAATAAAGAAGTTGATTATAGTTTTGCTTATTATGTAGAAGCTATTACTAGAGTTTATGGTGATAAGGATAAAGCAACTATTTTATTTGAAAAGAAAGAAGATATTACACCTAAAAAGACAATTAGTAAAATGGATGCTCAATATTCAGCTTTTAGAAAAACAGTAACTATAGATTACGCTAGATTTAATAGTTTTGTTAATGCTTTTAAGACATCATATGGATTAACATCTGAGAGTGATGTAACAATTATATTACATGTTATTGGAAATGCTAATAATTCAGAGTTTAGTGATGAAATTAGTGTTAATGGAGAAGCTAAAGTAGTTATACCTTTATCAGAACAAACTCTTTCTGTTGTTATAGATAGTAATAACATTAATGATCATGGTTCATTAAGTAAAAGAGCTAGTTTTGACCTTGTTAATCTTATATATATTGTAGTTTTCATTATAATTTTATTAGTTGATATATTTATTATTTATAAGTTGGCTTTAATAATAGATAAGTATTTGAAAAGTATAACTAAATATGAAAAGAAGCTTAATAAAATATTGAGAGAATACGATAGTGTTATTGCTAATGTAGAAAGTAATGTTGATACTAATAATTATCAGTTTATAAAGGTTGCTTCTTTTGAAGAATTATTAGATGTACATGATAATGTAGGTGCTCCAATATTATTTAAGGAAGTTAATCCTGGTAAGTGTAGTCATTTTATAATTATTAATGATAATATTTTATATAGATATGTTTTAAAAAGTGATAAAAATGATGAAAAATAGTAGGAGGTAAGTATGAGAAAGAATAAAAGATCAAAAAAAAATAATTCTAAAATTCTTGGGTCTTTTGTTTTTATCATCACCTCTTTTTTTATTTTGCTTGTAACTTTAGGGTATTCGGCTTATTCTTCATCTTTAGCAATTAATGGTGAGGGACTTGTTAGAGCTATTTCTGATGTTCGTATTACTAATGCTCAAGTTGCTGAACTTGGTACTTTAGCTAGGGTTAATAGTAATTCTTCTTATGCTGTTAAGGATTTTACTTCAGATATACAATTAAGAGCAATTTATTCTTCAGTAACTTTTGATATTACGGTTACTAATTTATCTTCTAGTAATGTTTTAATTACTAATGTTGAAAACAAAGTTTTTTCTAATAACTTGATAGGTTATGAATTTATAAATATGGAAATTAATAAAACTGTTATACCAGCAGCATCTGAGTATACTTTTCAAGTTAAGTTTGAGTTTACTAACGATACCATTGGTAAACTTTTAGCGGCGTCTATTGAGGTTTTGAATGAGTTCTTTAATGGTGCTAGTTCAAATTTGAAGTCCACTTTGGAGTTTACTTTCTATAAGATTCCACAGTATGTATATGAAGTAAGTGCAACACCAGATGATTCTTTAATAGTTCTTAAAAAAGGTGATGATGTACTTGCAACTGGTACTGGTTATGTTAGTAAGTTAATAGATGAAGGAACTGAGGTTACTTGGTCTGTTTCAAAAGATAGATATTATACACAGTCTGGTACTGAAACTGTTACTGGTCCTTCGTCGAAAAGTATTGAATTAGTCCGGAAAAATGAATATATATTGACGGTTTCACCGACTCCTTCTGATGCTTTAGTTTCAATAAAAAAGAAAAACGGAGAAATGTTAGTGTCAGGTATTGGTCAGCAAAGTGTTACTATTGATGATTTGACGGAACTAAGTTATACAGTTTCTAAGTTAGAATATTATGATAAAACTGGTGACTTTACTTTAAATGGTGAGGATCATACTGAAAATGTTTCTTTGGAAGAGATGCCTTGGGCAACAGGTACTTTTGTAAATACTGATAGAAAGCAGGAGACTACAAAGGAGGACACAATTTATCATCCTGGTTATTATTTAATTGAGATGTGGGGTGGTAAAGGTGGAGAATACTATCGTGCTTCAAGTAAGAATACAGGTTATCGTGGAGAAGCTGGTTACATTTATGCGGTTGCTAAATTAGATTATAATCAGAAAATATACTTTACACTTGGTGGTAATGCTCGTGATGGTGAAATATCTGGTACTT
>CAVKJF010000040.1:0-10515 GCA_963656615.1 bacterium
TTTCGAATTAATATTTTTTCTGATTTTTTGGTATCACATCATTTACAATTATACACAGTAGCAACGAAAAACATATAAAAAATATGTTCCAACATTGAAACATATTTTTTAAATATTCAGCACAAAATAATTTTATTTTTGTAATGATAAAGATTTTGCTTTATCAGAGCTTAAATACTCAGTAGCAGGCACTAATCTAAGTGTTGTTAAATCTGGCTTAACGCAAAATTCATCAATGCCAGCTTTCTCTAATGCGCCTACACTTCTCTTTCCACTTTTAGTTAATGGATATGGATTTTCATGATCACACATTCTAAATAAAATCTTATCACTTAATTCATCTGGTAAAGCCTCTCTACATCTTCTTTCAGCATTAAATAATACAAATTCATCAGGATAATCAAAATCAGGTTGTTTTTCAATATAGGCAACTAAACAGTCATGATCAGAATCACTTGGTTTAACAACCTCACAAGATAATATTGAACTGTTATCATCCATCATAGTATCTCCTACAAAAAACATTGGTACAACTGTTCCATCTTTTAATGGAACAACATTGGAATATCTACCTTTCATAACAACATTACCATTATCATTTATATAAGCCCAAACATCGCAATTACCCCATACTCTGCCATAAGCATCTGTTAGATGAAAAGCCTCATTAGCTTCTGGATTATCAACATATCCTTTCATTGTACAAAAAGAATTAGCAACTAATTTACCATATTCATTATATCCACATTCAGTACCATCTTCTCTAAGAACTGCAATATCTGCAAGTTGGAAAGGAATCATACCAATTTCTTTTCTTGAAAGTTTATCACGAGTAGATTTAAACAAAGTAAAGAATAAACCACCATGTTCACAGTTACCACCACCAACGGACAAAGTAATAGGACCAATAGGACGAGGTATTAGTGAACATCCAGAATTTAATTCTTTTAATTTTGAATCAATGTATTTTATTTCATTAGCTGAAATATCTTCGCCAACTGAAACAATATTTAAAATATAAGATAAATCTTTTCCAGATAATTTAGGATCATCCTTAAATTTCTTAAATGTATTAATTAAAAAACTTCTAGTTGCAGGAACAAATCCTGGTTCATTAATAGCTAAACTATATCTGAAAAAGTCTTTATCATATATTGGCTCAAATGCCACAGTACATTTTTGACATAAAGTATCAGAAATTGAAGAAGCCAAATTAGTATTAGAATGAGTAGGAATATGAGCTAAGCCACGCATATTACGCATTGCTGGCATTCTAGATAAGTCAGGATCATGAAATCTAGCAATAGAAATATAAGGTCTACTACTATGTAAAATCTCCTTTGGCCAACCAATTTTAGTAGAACCAGAAGTATATGTAATAGTAAATCCATCATCTATACCAACCTCTGGGAACTCACCAGTAAAACCTTTACCATAAGAACTAAATTGAGATAAAGTAACAATTTTGTCGTTCTGACTTTTAAACTTTGGAACCTTATTTTCAAATGTATAAAAATCCTTATCATATTCATAGTATGGATCCACACCATTTTCTAAAGAATCAGCTAAAGAAACTAAAATAATGTTATCAAAGTTAGCATCATCAACAACAGAAGCTATCTTCTCAAATTTATCATCAGTACCTATAAATACCTTTTTACTATTTTTAGAAAATATTTGTTTAATAAATTCCTTATCAAAATCAGCACCCATGAAATTAACAATAGCGCCGCACTTGTTAGCTGCTAACATTAAAGTTAACACTTCTGGGACATTGGACATACAGGCCATTATATTATCACCCTTATTGATACCTTTTGCCATTAGTGCTTTTGCTAACATATCTGCTTCTTCAAACACTTGAGTTCCAGTTTTTTCATTACCTCTGTAAAATGTCATAGGCATATCCATTAGTGACTCACGTCTCTTTTTTATCTCATCATACCATGACCAAGAACTTTTTTCATCTATCTCTCTTAAAGCTTTAGATGTCCTTTTTCGACTCTTAACATGTTTTCTTTTGATAGACGGTAAATCCTTAGAAAGTTCAAAACTTTTGTCAGGATTTAAAACATACCCATGTTTTTTTCTAAATTCTTCATAATTAATATCCATATAAAACAACTCCCCTTAAGTAGTGCATATTATACCATAAAAAATCAAATACTTCAATGTAAACTAGTAAAATACACTAAAAAATAGCCTAATTTTACCAATTTTTATGTTTTTTTTAACTAAATAACCTCTATTTCATCATTTTTATATTCAATAAATGTCCTTATTAAAAGAACAATACTACCAATATCTAAAATAAGCCAGACTATACTTATCCAACCAAAACATCTAGAACAATAAGCACTTTTACTACTTTTTCTATCGTTAATATTATTATCTTTAATTTCTATCATCCCATCATTTAATGGAATTTCTAAAGACGAAAGTTCTAACTTCTCATCAAATGAATCCACATATAAAGTAATTTTCAATAAAACATTAGAAGCTGTTGGAAAATTACTTTTAATTGTCTTTCCATACCCATAATACTGTCCATAATTAATATCTATATTCTTAGAAAAATTAATTTTAAAACCAGTATCTTTAAAGTCTATCTCATCAGTAATTCTTGTAGAACTATTATTAAGTATCTTACCTTGACTATCCTTTGTAACAATATTAGCCTTTAAAAAATATTTAGAAGAATACCTAACATATTTATTAAAATTAACATTATAATCAAATTTAACTTTTATTTTATCTATCATATTAAAGTTATATTGTTTTTTCTCATTACCATCAAAAAAAGTACTATTTTTTAAATACACTTTATATGAAACATTACTATTTTCTAATAACTCTACGCTCTTAATCTTAAAACTAAAATAATTTTTAACTATAAGTACCGTAAAAACAACTATAAAAATACTTAACAAATAAATCTGTACTTTCCTATTTAGTTTATATCGTCGCATCAGCAATAGCCCTTTCTAAATAAAAAGAAGTAATATTACAAAAAACTTCTTATATATTATTTACCTTTTCCCATTTCATTCATACTTAACAAATTATTTTGTAATTCAGCAAATTCAAGTTTAGCCTGTTTTTGTAAGGCACTCAACTGTTTAGCCATTATTTCTAATTCTTTTTGTTCTAAAAATCTGCGATACTTATTTTTTACTTCCATTCTAAACTTTTCTATTTTATCAAGAGCTAATCTAAATGTATCTCCTGAATCATCATCACTTATAAGTAATTCCGTTAAAGTTTTAATTAATCTTTTATATTTTGTAGACACAAATTTACGCACTATAGGCTTAGCTAATTCAGTATCAATAACATTAATATTAGTAATCTTTTGATCACAAATATTAAACCCATTTCTAGAAGAAGGCATCAAAAATCCATCTAAATTACACAAACTTTCAAAATCCTTAAACTTCCATTTCTTTTTAATTACTTTTTTTCTACTAATAGAATACATAAAACTTCACCTACTTATTTAATAAATCGGGTCTTCTTTCAAGTGTCCTTTTCAAACTTTCTTGCTCTCTATACTCTTTTATTTTTTTATGGTCTCCTGATAATAATACTTCAGGAACTTCCATACCATTATATATTCTTGGCTTTGTATATGTAGGATAGTCAAGTAAATTATCATTAAATGAATCATTAATATGAGACTCTTCTGTAATAACACCGGGAATTAATCTCGCAATAGAATCAACTAAAACCATTGAAGCTATTTCGCCACCAGTTAAAACATAATCACCTATACTAATTTCTAAATCACATATACTTCTAATTCTTTCATCAAAGCCTTCATAATGACCTGAAATAATTATTAAATGTTTCTCTTTTGACAAATCATATGCCTGTTTTTGTTTATACAAAACTCCATCAGGAGTAAGTAAAATAACTTTTGCATCATCTGTTTTTAAAGCATTAACACAGTCGAATATTGGCTGACAAGTAAGTACCATACCTGCTCCACCACCATAAGGAGTATCATCAACTTTTTTATGAGGATCATTAGTATAATCTCTAAAGTTAACAATATTAATTTCAAGTTTTCCTAATTCTTGAGCTCTTTTAACAATAGACTCTTCAAATACATTCTTAAACATATCTGGAAACAATGTAAGAATATCAATTCTCATAAAAAACCTCCTTTAAACTAATCTAATATATCTACATAAATACATTTATTACTCTTATCAATAGACTTTAACATAGGTGAATAAACTGGTATTAAATATTCCTTATCAAACATAACTCTGATAATTTTATTGGTAGGAGACGCTAAAAAGACTTCCACTACTTTTCCTACTCTTCCATCCTTATCAATAACTTTAAATTCAAGTAAATCTTCATCTAATACTTCCTCATTACTCAAATTTAACTTTTCTTTATCAAAATAAACTTTATTTCTAACTAAAAATAAAACTTCATTAATATCATTATAATCATTTAAAGTAACCATGTCAAAATTCTTATGTTTTCTATAACTTCTTATTACATAATCTTTATCATTAATAATCAAACTATTACCAACAACAAATACTTTATCTTTAAATTGAAAATCACTAATTATTCTAATTTCCCCTTTAATACCATGAGTTCCAACTACTTTACCAACATAAATCTTCTGCATAATTAATTCCCCAACTCATACAATAAAATACTAGTCGCAACCGCAACATTAAGACTCTCAACTCTTATATTAGTAGGAATATAAAGGTTCTTGCTACAAAGATCTAAAACACGACTACTTACACCTTTTCCTTCATTACCTACAATCAAAACAAACTTTTTCTTTTCAGTTTTAGTAAGTTTTCTAGGATCAAATCCACCATCAACTTTAGTGCCATAAATTGGAATACCTAAAGGAGCAATAGTACTAAGCCAATTAACAACATCTCTTGAAATTATATTCATATGAAATAACATACCTTGTGTTGCTCTTAAAACTTTTGGATTATATAAATCAACTGTATTTTCAGATAAAATAATTGTTGAAACATTAAAAGCTAAAGCACTTCTAATAATAGTCCCTAAATTACCAGGATCTTGAACATTATCTAAAACTAAAATTCTGTCACCTATAACATCATCATTATCTATTTTTCTACATAGTCCTAATACAGTACTTGGTGTATCCATAGTTGAAACTTTACTCATTACTTCTTTAGAAAAATAACAAAATGGTGAAGGAAAAGGTAAATCTTGATGCTCTACCAAAATAAGTTCTTCTAAAATACCAGCTCTAAAAGCCTCTAATGCTAAATGAGCCCCTTCAACTACAAACAACTTATATTCATCACGATATTTCTTTTTTTGTAACTTCTTACATAACTTAACTTTTTCATTATCTAAACTAGTAATTACATTCAAAATTCCTTCATCTCCTTACGATATTTTTTATAATCAGGCATATTTTCTTCTACTAATGCCCAAAATCTTTCCGAATGGTCAGCATGAATTAAATGTGATAATTCATGAACAATAACATAATCTAAATATTTAGTATCTCTTTTAATTAGTTCCAAATTAAGTGTAATTGTTTTTAAACTAATATTACAAACACCCCAACGACTAGTCATTTTTCTTATCTTTAATTTTGGATAACAAATACGTTTTGAAAACTTATTATACTGTTCATCTAAATGTTCTAAAAATATACCTTTAGCTTGTTTCTTATACCATTTATCAATATCAAAATCTTTTCCTAGAAAAACTTTAGTATCTCCAAAAGATATAGAATTAGAATCAACATACACAACATCATACTGTTTTCCTAAATATAAAAAGCCTTGATTATTCTCCTTCTTCTTCTCCTGAACTTCTATCATTCTAACTAACTTATCATAATTTTCTTCTATTAAATTTGTAATAGCTCTAGTAGTAGTAAATCTATTAGTAGTAATAAAAACCGTTAAATCAGGTTTTACTCTTATATAAGTATTCCTCGTTGTAGACTTTCTTTCAATAACAATATCATATGTTTTATCATTAACAGTCAATTTCATTGTATCACCAAATATATTTTACTATATAAATTAAAAAAAATAAAGTTAAGATAACAGTATAAAAATATCAATATTGTCTCATTATATATATGAGGAGGAAAGATATGGATATGAGTATCAGAGAACACATAATTAATAATTTTAAAGGCGATGATTATAATACACTTCGTCAAGCTATAGATGAATCAGTTACATCACAAGATGAAGTGACTTTACCAGGACTTGGTGTATTTTTAAGTATCATCTGGGAAAATGCCGATCAAGAATTAAAAAATGAACTTATTGAAATAATTAAAAAACGTGTTGAAAAAGGATTAGCTACTAATGAGTAGTTAATTTTTTTTAAAGAAAAAACTTACTAAACAGTAAGTAATTCTTCTTCTTTCTCTTTTAATTTTGCTTCTACTTTTTTATTATACTCATTAACTATATCTTGAATATCTTTTTCTAAACCTTTTTCTTCATCTTCTGAAACTTCTAATTTAGAAACGTCTTCTAATCCTTCACGTCTAATATTTCTAATCGCAACTTTAGTTTCTTCTGCTAAAGCTTTAACTTGTTTTACTAATTCCTTTCTTCTTTCTTCTGTAAGTTCTGGAATAATAATTCTAATTGTTTCTCCATCATTACCAGGATTATAACCCAAGTTAGAAGCTAAAATGGCTTTTTCTATATCTTTTAAACAACCTCTATCAAATGGCTTAATTAATAATTGTCTAGCTTCTGGAACAGATATAGTTGCTAGTTGTTTTAAAGGTGTCATACTACCATAATACTCAACCATAATACCATCCAAACTAGAAGGATTAGCTCTTCCTGCTCTAACAGTAGTAAAACGTTTTTCCAAAGTAGCAATTGCCTTATCCATTTTCTCATTTAATTCTAAGATAATCATTTCGCTATCCATTATATTTCATCTCTCCTTAATACTTATATTATATAATAACTAGAACAAAAGACAAATAGAATTTGTCATTTTAATCGTCACCAATCAAAATTCCTACTTTTAAGACTAAAGTAACATGTACTAATTTGTTCACCAATATTATATAATTTTTTTATTATTTTGACAATGTATTTAACATAATATTTATATCACATTTTTTAGGATATCATAATTATTTTCGTATAATTTAATTAGGGAATACATTAATAGTTAAGTGCCTACCTCTATAGAGAGAAGGTGATGTTTTGATGAAGAAAGATTTATTAATCTTCAACCTAATCATTATCATCATCCTACTTATTACTCTATTATTTAAGTAATGATGAATAAAAAAAGCACTTAATCCAAGATGTGACTAAGTGCCAACCAAACTAAAACGAGGAAGTACTTAACACACCAATATTAAGTATTCCCTATTTTTATTTTATTCAAATTTCCTTGACATATTCATCGTATCACAAATGTTCTAATCTTACAAGTCAATATATTAAAAGAGACTAACTATTATCAGTATCCCATATATAAGACTAATTACTTACTACTTGGCTCTGTATAACTATATACATAATTACCATTTTCTAAAGTAAATACCATATTGTAAATTGTACCTTTTTTAGCATTTTCGATAGTATTTTTTGCTATATTACTACCATCTACTCTTTCATAATCGGTAACAATTTGAGTCCTCTTATAATCTTTATAATATGTATATGTATTATTACCATTATCAGTAGCGAATAATACACCAAGTTCAATAGTAAGCGTCTTATCATCTTTATAAGCACCAACTATTTCTAGTAAATCAGGATTATCTTGGTTGCAACTAAAAGAAGAATCATCACATACTGGTTGTTCTTGATATACATAAACCTTTGTATTAGGATTATATATATATCTAGTACACACATTAGTATAAGCAATATGATTATATTTATAATTACTTCCAAATATATTGCTAACAGCATTATCAAATTGTGCCTCAGTAATATCAACTTTACCATACATCTTTTCTACATTTAAACTGGCTAATTTATAAACAAATTCATTACCAAAACTAGAAGATGTAACTTTAGAATCAGTATAGTAATATTCATTAACAAAGCAAGAAAAACCAGCCATTTTATTAAATGAATCAAGTACTATACTATCATTAACTTCTAACTTTGTAATATAGTCCTTATTTTCATCTTCATCTTTTTTATTACCAGCATTATTATCCTTATCAGATACATCAGTAGTATTAGTACTAGAATTACTAAAAATTAATCCTTTATCATAAGCAATATATCCTAAAGCTAAAATTAAAACTATTACTAAAGCCCAAATAGTAACTTTAGAAGTTCTCTCTTTTTTTTCTTTCTCTAGCTTCTCATCTACTATACGTTCAATTTTATCATCTAAATCTTCTTGAACAACAGATACTTCTTTTTCCTCTACTTTATCTTTTTTAGTACTCACACATCTTCACCTCTAAAAAAATTATAAACTCACAAACAAAACTAAACAACAATTTGCCTTTAGAAACAAAAAACTTTACGTAAAAAAAGATACTAATTATCTATTAGTATCTTCTCTACTATAATCATTTAATAATTTAACGTATTTATTAAATAATTTATCTTTAATTTCATCAATTGAATACTCTTCATTATTTGTTGCAACAAATGCTGATTCATTATCATGACCTATTATCTTACCTTCTTTTACAAAATAAATATCTGGTAAATATAAATAATCCTCGTCATTATTTTTGTTCAAATATCCTTCAAGCAAATCTAACAATTCATTATATTTATAATCTTTATTATCTCTAATAACAACAGGATCATAATAATAAACATCAATGTCTTTGACTTCACTATTTTCTATTGCCTCTGTAAATAATCTAACTGTTTCTCTAGAAAATTCATCATCAGAATTACCAAAGAAAACTACTCCAGTTCCAGATTCAAATATCTCTAAAATTTCATCGATTCCAACATATTTAAACGGATTATCTTTAGATACTGAGTACTCTTTAGCAAACTTTTCAGCCTGAGAAAGATCATCTACTTTCTTAATAGAACAACCAGACAAAAACACAACAGCAACTAATAATGTTAATACCAACTTTTTTATCATATACTTCTCTTATCCTAAAAACTAAGCATTCTTAATTTGGCTCATTACTTCATCAGCAAAGTTTTCTTCTCTTTTTTCAATTCCCTCACCAACAGCAAATCTAACCATTGAAATAATTTCACCATTATTGTTTTTAACATAATCAAGTACTGTTAATGAAGAATCCTTAATAAATGCTTGTTCTTCTAAACAAATTTCTTTATAAAATTTATTAAGTCTACCAACAACCATTTTCTCAGCTATTGCTTCTGGTTTACCTTCAGCCATAACTTGTTCTTTAATAATATGAGATTCTTTTTCTACCATTTCGGCTGGTACGTCAGCTCTTTTAAGACCTACCGGATTCATAGCAGCAGCTTGCATAGCAACATCTTTAGCAACAGTTTCATTTGCTCCTTTAACTACAACTACAACACCAATTTTACCACCTAAATGTTTATAAGTACCAAAGCACTCATCATCATTTTTAGTAATAACAGTGAAACGTCTAAAACTAATCTTCTCACCAATTTTAGCAACTAAAGATACTAATTTATCATTAATAGTTTCACTACCATCTTTAATATTTAAAACATCTTCTACTGTTTTAACATCATTCTTTAAAATTTCATCTGCTAAATAATCTACAAAGTTAGTAAATTCTTCGTTTTTAGCAACAAAGTCTGTCTCAGAATTAACTTCTAACATAACAGCTTTATTACCATCAACTTTGATTTGGCATAAACCTTCAGCTGCAATTCTACTTTCTTTCTTAGCAGCTTTAGCAATACCTTTTTCTCTTAGCCAGTCAATAGCCTTTTCCATATCTCCTTCTGTTGCCTCTAATGCTTTTTTACAATCAAGCATACCAGCACCAGTTTTCTCTCTTAAATCTTTAACATCACTTGCTTTAATCATAATTTGTCCTCCTATATATCTAAATTATAAACTAATCTTTCCAATATGAAAAGAAAAAAAAGGATGAAATTTCCCTTCCACCCTCCTTAGTCGACTTCAATAACTATTTAGTTAAAGCTTCTACTAATTCAGCTTTCTTCATAGTAGAATAACCTTTAATTTCTTTTTCTTTTGCCATGGCTTTTAATTCAGCTAAAGTTAAATCATCTAATTTTACTTCTGGTTTAACTTCTTCTTTAGCCTCTTCCTTTACTTCAGCCTTTACTTCTTTAACTTCCACCTTAGCTTCTTCTTTTACTTCTTGCTTTTCTTCTTTAGCTTCTTTCTTTTGAGCTTTCTTTTCAGCTTTTGCTTTATCTTCTTCACTAACAAAGTCAATTACTTCATTACCGTTAACTTCAGCAATAGCATTAGTTAAAGCACCAATTAATAATTTAACTGCTCTAACAGCATCATCATTACCTGGAATTACATAATCTACCATATCTGGATCACAGTTAGTATCTACGATACCAAATACTGGAATAC
>CAVKJF010000041.1:0-10350 GCA_963656615.1 bacterium
CTCTTCAGCATTGATAGAGTGTCAGCACTATTTAATTAGAGGCGACATTCACTTGCAAAATTAAATGTTCCTCTTTTTTATTTTATGCAAGTTTTCTTACTTACATACTAATAATAGCACAAATTATTGATATTGTCAAAAAACACATCACTAATTTATTATACATTTTAATTAACGAGTTGCTGTTTTTAATTATTCTATATATCCTGTATTTGTTAATATTATTTCAATATCATCAATGTCATAGCATTTGAAATAATAAGTTTATTTATACCTCCATCTTCCAAAAACTAAAAGCATTTTACTGGCTAGGTATTTTGAGACATATATCAAAATTACTAATGGGAATTTTCTTATAAAAAAATCAGTCATATTTCAGACTGAAAATATATTTAAAGTTCTACAGGTTAGAACATATTCATCATACTGGTGGAGCTGAGGAGAATCGAACTCCTGTCCGAAAATAAAGCTACATAAACCTCTACAAGCTTAGTTAACTAGTTATTCTTATATATCATCCAAGTAGTTAACGACCAAGACAATATACCAGCCAATTAATTCTTCCTATTTTCTAGGCAAAAAATAGTCATAATCTACTAAAATGAACCTTCTATAATTCCGTAGATAAAAACTAAAGAAAGCGCAGACCTATATTATTATTAGGCAAAAGCAACAGCTTGGCGAGTACCAAACATGTTAGCAACTGCATTTTTTAAATTTTTTGCATTTATTTTTTTGTGCCCGTGACGTGGACATTCGACTTGCCACCTATGCTCTAATATTCCCGTCGAAACCAAATCAGCCCCATGTAGCTGTATTATAGCATAAAATGCTTAAAAAATCCAGTGTAAATAAAAGGAAACAACGACACTAAAACTAATAAAATTGAACCTAATATGTTATACTAAAAGTAGGAGGATGATATTATAATGGAACAATGGAAAAGATTTAAAGAAGGAAAATGGACAGAAACAATAGATGTCAGTAATTTCATAAAAACAAACTATACAAAATATGATGGCGATGAATCATTTCTAACAACACCTAGCACTAAAACAAAAACAGTTTGGGATACATGTCAAAAATTACTTAAAAAGGAATTGAAAAAACATGTATTATCAATAGATACAAAACATATGTCTGGTATTAACTCTTTTAAACCTGGATATATTTGTAAAGATGACAACGTAATCGTTGGTCTACAAACAGATGCTCCATTAAAAAGAATAATAAATCCATACGGTGGAATACGAATGATATATCAAGAACTTGATGCTTATAATTATAAATTAGATCCAACCGTAGATAAATATTTAAATGAATTTAGAAAAACACATAATGATGGTGTATTTGATGCATATACAGAAGAAATAAGAAAAGCAAGACATGTTGGTCTACTAACAGGACTACCAGATGCTTACGGAAGAGGAAGAATCATTGGTGACTATCGAAGAATTGCTCTATATGGAATAGATTATTTAAAAGAACAAAAAGAAAAAGATTGGAACAATCTAACTGGTCCTATGACAAATGACTTAATTCAATTACGTGAAGAAGTTGCTGAGCAATACCGAGCGCTAGAAGAAATAAAAGACATGGCTAAGTCATATGGATTTAACATTTCTAAACCAGCAAGAAACGCTAAAGAAGCTATACAATGGACATACTTTGGCTATCTAGCAGCAATCAAAGAAAATAATGGTGCCGCTATGAGTTTAGGTAGAGTTGATGCTTTCTTTGACATATATATAACAAAAGATATTGAAGATGGAATTCTAACAGAGAAAAAAGCTCAAGAACTAATTGATCAATTTGTAATAAAACTAAGACTAGTACGCCATTTACGTACACCTGACTATGATGCACTATTTTCAGGTGATCCAACCTGGGTAACATGTAGTATTGCCGGTATGTTAAATGATAAAGAGCATTTAGTTACAAAAACATCATATAGACTTATACATACACTAACTGATCTAGATCCAGCGCCAGAACCAAATATAACTATCCTTTGGTCAGAAAAATTACCAGAAAACTTCAAAAAATACTGTGCCAAAATGTCTATAGAAACAGATGCTATCCAATATGAAAATGACAAATTAATGAGAGATATTTATGGTAGTGACTACGCCATAGCGTGCTGTGTATCCCCAATGAGACTTGGTAAAGATATGCAATTCTTTGGAGCTAGATGTAATCTTGCTAAAGCACTTCTTTATAGTATTAACGGCGGCATTGATGAAATAAAAAAAGATAAAGTATTAGAAAATATAGAATTAATGGATGATGAATACTTAGATTATAAAAAAGTAAAACAAGCATACTTCAAAGTACTAGAAAAAGTAGCTCAAATCTATTCAGATAGTATGAACATAATACACTACATGCATGATAAATATGCATACGAAGCTGGACAAATGGCCTTACACGATACAAAAGTTCATAGATACATGGCCTATGGTGTAGCTGGTCTATCTGTTGTAGCCGATTCACTTTCAGCAATAAAATATGCTAAAGTTAAACCAAAGCGCGATAAAGACGGATTATGTATTGATTTTGAAATAGAAGGTGACTTTCCAAAATATGGAAACGATGATGATAGAGTTGACGATATCGCTATAGAAATAGTAAATAAATTCTCTAGTGAATTAAAAAAACATCCAACATATCGTAATGCCGAACAAACATTATCAGTACTAACAATAACATCAAACGTTGTTTACGGTGAAAAAACAGGTGCCACACCAGATGGTAGAAAAAAAGGTGTGCCTTTCGCACCAGGAGCTAATCCAATGCATGGAAGAGATACTAATGGTGCAATTGCTTCTCTTAATTCAGTTGCTAAACTTCCATATGAACGTTGCTGCAAAGACGGTATATCAAATACTTTCACAATTGTACCAAGTGCCTTAGGCATGGATAAAAACCAACAAATAGAAAACTTAGTTAACTTAATGGATGGATACTTCTCACAAGGTGCTCACCATTTAAATGTTAACGTACTAAACAGAGAAACCCTAATTGATGCCATGAATCATCCTGAAAAATATCCTTTACTTACCATAAGAGTATCAGGTTACTCAGTTCATTTCAATAGATTAACCAAGAAGCAACAACAAGAAGTCATTGAAAGAACTTTCCATGAGAAAATATAATCATGAAAACAAGTATTGATTCAATAGAAACATTAGGACTAGTAGACGGTCCAGGAATTAGAGTAGTAATATTTTTTAACGGATGTAAATTAAGATGCAAATATTGTCATAACCCAGAAATGTTTACCAAGAAAGAAGACAATTATGACATAAATACAGTTTATAACAAAATACTTAGATGTAAACCATATTTTAAAAATACTGGTGGCGTTACCTTTTCTGGTGGAGAACCTCTCCTAAATGATAAATTCATAATAGAATTATCTAAAAAACTAAAAAAAGAAAATATTAACATCGCCATAGATACCGCCGGTGTTGGAAATGGATCTTATGAAGAAATATTAAAATATATAGACCTAGTAATACTAGACATAAAACATACAGATCCAAAATCATACAAAGAACTAACTGGTCAAGAGATAACTCATGTAGAAAATTTCATTCAACAACTAAATAAACAAAATAAAAAAGTTTGGATAAGACAAGTAATAGTACCAGGTCTAACTGATAATAAAGAATATATAGACAGTCTAGTAAATTACTTAAAGAAAATTAAAAACATAGAACGAGTAGATTTTCTACCATTTCATAGACTAGGTAGAGAAAAGTACATATCTTTAAACATACCTTATCCATATGAAAATAAACCAGATATGGATAAAGAAAAATGTAATGAGTTATATAAATACTTTCTAAGTAAATACCAAAAGGAGAACTAAAAAATAGTTCTCTTTTGTCATACAAAATGTAATAAACATACAAAAAATCAAACTTAATACTGTTTGATTTTCTTTTGCATTTCTCTTTTTATATCTCTTTCTTTTATAGATTCACGTTTATCATAATTCTTTTTACCAAGGCAAACGCCAAGTAACACTTTTAATTTATTATCTTTAAAATACAATTTAATAGGAACTAAAGTACGACCAGCAACCTCTATAGCCTGTTGAATCTTCTTGATCTCTTTCTTATGTAATAAAAGTTTTCTACTTCTAGTTTCTTCATGATTAAAAATATTACCTTCTTTATACTGTCCTACATACATATTAAGTAAAAATACTTCATTATTTTTAATAATTCCATAACAATCTTTAATATTACAATTACCCTCACGTATAGACTTTATTTCAGTACCAGTAAGAACAATACCAGCCTCATATGTATCTTCAATAAAATAATCATGATTTGCTTTTCTATTTAGTATTTCCATATAATCACGCTCCTGTAAGCCCCCAAACAAGTTCAGGATATCTAGAACCAACAATGCCTTTGTAATATTCATAATAATTCATATAATTAGGTAACAAAGTATTATCTAATTTATAATAAGGATAAACTTTAAAGTTCCTTCCATATTTTGAATAAGTATATATTAGTTCTGCCTTTGGACTCTCAATACTAATTGTTACTGTATCATCAACATCAACAACTTTTTTAATAGTTACTTCCATCATTAAACCAGTCAATCTTTCTATACCAATTTGATCTGAAATAAAATTACCTAATGAATATATAACAAAAGTTTTACCATCATTAATATATTCAACCGGCTCAACTACATGAGGATGAGCTCCTATTATCAAATTAACACCTAATGATGACAAGTAATTAGCAATTTCCGTTTGTTGAGATGAAACTCCTAAAGAATACTCAGTACCCCAGTGCATCGCTACAATAATAACATCAGCTAAATCTTTAACCTTAGCAATATCAGCAGCAGCTTTTTCTGGAGAATAAACGTTATTTAAATATTCTTTACCAGCAGGTGTTTCTAAACCATTAGTCCATGTAGTATAAGAAAAGAATGCATATGATATACCATTGATATTATAAACATGAGTCTCTTCTCTTTCCTCATTCGAAGTCCATTGACCAGAGTATACCACGTTTTCTTTACTTTTCCAATAATTAACTGAGTTTATTACGCCAGCTTCGCCCTTATCCATAGTATGATTAGTAGCCAAAGAAACAAGATTAAATCCTGCATCTAAAAATGCATCCCCTACTTCAGTTGGCGAATTGAATCTAGGATAACTAGAGTAACCTAGTGCTGCCCCGCCCAAAATAGTTTCTTGATTATAATACTTCAAATCATACTTAATAGAAATAGGCTTTATTTGATCTAGCATTGGTTTAAAATCATAACTACCATCAGTACCTCTAGCGTCAATATATACATTACTATGAATTAAAGCATCACCTACCATAAAAACACTTGCCTCATAAACTTTTGGAACTTTTACCTCTTCCTTTTCAATAACAGGATCTTTTTTTACCTTTTTAGGAGTATTAAGCTTCAAAAAAAGAACTATTAAACCAAAAAGAAGAAGAAAAGCAAGAATCACCAAAACTATATTTCTGATTCTTTTTCTTATTCTCCTTCTACGTACCATAATATACTACACCTTCTTTACTATTTCAAAATCTATAGTCTTATCTTCTTTAGATGCTCTAACAACTTTTACTAAAACCCTCTCACCAATGGTATATTTAACATGACTTTTTTCACCAGTCAATGTCATTCTATCTTCATCATAAACAAAGAAGTCAGGCATATCACGTAATGGAACTAATCCTTCAACTAAATTATCAAGTTCTACAAACATACCAAAACTAGTAACAGAAGAAATCATACCTTCGAACTCTTCACCAATATGACTTTCCATATATTCAGCCATTTTCATATCTTCTACTTCACGTTCACAATCAACTGAAGCTCTTTCTCTTTCTGAAGAATGTTCAGCAATATAAACTAACTTTTCTTCCCATTTACGAATAGTAGAATTATCTAACTTATTTTCAAATAAATATGTTCTAAGTAAACGATGTACAGTAGTATCTGGATAACGACGTATAGGTGAAGTAAAATGTGTATAGCATGAACTAGCTAAACCATAATGTCCTAAGTTTTCAGGACGATATACAGCTTTTTGCATACATCTTAATAGCAAACTAGATAGTATTTTATATTCAGGTTTATCCTCAAGTGCCTTTAATATTCTTTGCATTGTTGTAGGCTTAGTGTCCTTTATATCACCAGGTACTTGATATCCTAAATTACTAACAAAACCTAAGAAACTTCTAATTTTTTCTTCTTTTGGAACTTCATGTACACGATATATAAATGGTAAATTCATAAAGTAAATATGAGTCGCAACACATTCATTAGCAGCTATCATAAAGTCTTCAATTAAGTTTTCACCAGTACCACGTTCACGAACTGTTATTTCAGTAGGTTTACAATTTTCATCAACTAAAATCTTAGCCTCATCTATATCAAAATTAATATAACCTCTTTTAACTTTTGCTTTTCTAAGGATACTAGCAAGCTCTGCCATAATTTTCAAAGTATCAGCATAAGGTTCATATCCTTCTGGAACTACATTTTTCTCTAATATACTATTAACTTTCTTATAAGTCATTTGTATTCTTGATCTAATAACACTAGGGAATATTTCATAATCTATCTGTTTACCAGAACTATCAAATTCCATAACACATGATATAGCTAAACGATCAACATTAGGATTTAAAGAACATATACCATTAGAAAGTTCATGAGGTAACATTGGTATAACTCTATCAACCAAGTAAACACTAGTTCCTCTTTCCATAGCTTCATTATCTAATGGACTTCCCTCTTTAACATAATAACTAACATCAGCTATATGAACACCTAATTTATAATGTCCAGAAGCAAACTTTTCAATTGAAATAGCGTCATCTATATCCTTAGTATCATCACCATCAATAGTAAATATTACTTGATCTCTTAAATCCCTTCTACCCTTAAGTTCTTCAGGTAATACTTCCATATTAATATTAGAAACTTCTTCTTTTACATCATCAGGAAAAACAGTATTAATATTATACTTATAAATTATTGATAATATATCAACACCAGGATCATTCTTATGACCAATGATTTCTAATACTTTTCCTTCATATTTTAAGTTGTTATTAAGTTTCTTTACTAATTCAACAACTACTTTATGACCATCAACTGCATTTAATGTTTTATCTTTAGGTATTTCAATATTAAGTTTTATTTTATTATCATCTAACTTAATATGTCCCTTACCTTTTTCATCAAATGTAATTTCACCAATATATCTTTGTACTTGTCTCTTGATTATTTTTAATACTCTACCTTCTAGTCTATCTAAAGTCATTTTACTAGTGATTTCAACTAAGACAATATCATCATGAATAGCACCATTCATATTATCAGCCGCAACATAAACGTCATCATCCATATTTTCTATTTCAACAAAGCCAAAACCTTTTTTATTGGTTCTCATTACACCTTTTCTTAAATGACTCTTCTCAAGCATCATATATTTATCCTTATTAGAATGATATACAATAACTTCATCTTCTAACTTTCTAAGTTCATCACTAAATTCTTTAGCTTGATTAACATCATTTATGTGTAACATATCTTGTAACTCATAAATATCAAGAGCCTTATCACTATTCTTTAAAATATTTAAAATATCATCTCTCATTAAATCACCCTCTTATTCATCCTATCATTATTATACTTCATTATTTTCAAAAAAAAAAGACATATACAAAATATATGTCAAATCTAATTACTTATATAAACATAGAAACTAAGCAAATAACAAAGAAACTTAATCCTAAAATTAAAGTAATACGACTAATAACTAACTCTGAACCGCGTTCTTTTCTCTTACTGAATAAGTCTGAACTACTACCAGATAAAATTTGGGCAGCACTTTCAGCTTTACCAGATTGAAGAAGAACTATAATAATTAATAAAATGGAAATAATTAAAAGTACCTTTTCCATAAAACACCTCCGTTTTAACAATACTTATAATATCATAAATATCATTTAGTTGCAACTAATGAAGAATCTTTTTTACTTTAACATTAACAAATTCACCAATGGATTCATCTCTTTTTTCGTGTACTTCTTCTAATAAAGTGCTCAAAAACTCTGGTGAATTAGTACAATTCTTAACCCAAGCAGACAACTGTTTCCTCTCTTGCGAAGAAAACCCATTATCATATTGCATCATAAAGAATAACATCTTAGAAATAACAAAGTTAAATGTAGTATTATTTTTAGAAGCTAAATCTCCTGCAGAATATATCTGATATTTATCCATATCACACAAATGTAAAAAGTCATCTGTATATATATAACTACCTCTATTAACATCACTAACAAGTATTTTATTATCAGTTAAATTCTCAAAGTCTAAAGCAAGTTCAAGCAATGAATCAAACAAATCTGAACAAGTAAACTCTGTTGGTCTTTTATATAATGATGTTCCTTCTTTTTTATGAACATTAACTGCATCCAAATAATTCATAACATATCCAATAAAATTCCCATCAACATCCGAAAAAGTATCAATTGGATTAGTTATTCTTCTTAAATTTAAGTTATCAGAAAAAGCAATAGCCTTATCATAAGTCATTAATCCTTTTTTTCTACGTAATGTAACATCATACTTTAACAGTTTTAATGCTTTATCACCATATCTAAAAACAATGCCATCATGACCAGCTCCAAGTTTTTCTAACACATAAATATTAGGAATGACTTCATGAGAACTATCTAAAATAATACTCTTAACATTAACCATTAAATTTTTCTACTACTTCATTAACACTTAAATTAATACTTTCATTATCTGTTCTCTTTTTATATTCAACCATTCCCTCTACAGCACCCTTACCAACAACTATTCTATAAGGTATACCAATTAAATCAGTGTCTTTAAATTTAACGCCAGCTCTTAAATCTCTATCATCTAACATAACTTCTACACCCAATGAAGTTAATCTATCATACAATTCATTAGCGACACTAACTTGTACTTCATCTTTCATATTTACTATGATAATAGATGCCTTATATGGAGCAATTTCTTCTGGGAAAATAATACCATTATCATCATTGTTTTGTTCAACAATAGCGGCCATTATTCTGCCTACCCCTATACCATAAGAACCCATAGTAACAACACATTCTTTATTATTTTCATCCAAATATGTTAAACCTAACTTTTCAGCATACTTAGTACCAAGTTTAAATAAATTACCAACTTCAATTCCTTTTTTGAAGTATAATTTACCAGAACAACATGGACAAGTATCACCTTCTACAACATTACTAATGTCTTCTACCATATCATATTTAATATCAGAAACATTAGCGTTTATATAATGATATCCTTCCTTATTAGCGCCACAACAGAAGTTCTTCATAGTTAAAACTTCTTTATCCACAACTACTTTACAAGTTAAATCTACTGGACCAGTATAACCAGGAACAGCATTACTCTTACTAATTAACTCATCATCAGCAAATCCAAACTCACTAACACCAAATAATTTACAAACTTTATTTTCATTTAATGATCTATCGCCTCTTACAAAGAAAGCAACTAATTCTCCAGAAACATTCATAAGTAAAGCTTTAACAGACTTTTTAACATCAAGTTTCAAGTAATTACATACATCCTCTATTGTTTCTTGATGAGGAGTTTCTACCATTTTCATCTTTTTTTCTTCTTCATCACATGGAATAATTGTATTACTGGCAACTTCCATATTTACGGCATAATCACATTTATCACATAAAACTAAAGTATCCTCACCAATATCAGTAACAGCCTGATATTCTTCAGATAAAGTACCACCCATGGCACCAGTATCAGCTTTAACTATTCTATATTCAAGACCAAGTCTATCATAAATATTATTATAAGCTTTCTTCATAACAACGTAACTTTCATCAAGTCCTGCTTCATCTTTATCAAAAGAATAAGCATCTTTCATAATAAATTCTCTAACTCTAATAAGTCCAAATCTTGGTCTAGTCTCATCTCTAAACTTGTCTGCTTGTTGGTACAAAGTAAAATGTAAATCTTTATAGCTTTGTACCATGCACTTAGCCGCAATAGTAAATAACTCTTCATGAGTAGGTCCAAGCACATAAGGTTTCTCATATCTATCATTTAAATTAAACATATCATTACCAAAGGCTTCAGTTCTACCGCATGTATCATATACTTCTCTGGGTATTAAAGACGGCATTAATAACTCTTGAGCACCAGCTTTATCCATTTCATCTTTTACAATATAACGAATCTTATCAAGAACTCTAAGTCCTAAAGGTAAAAACATATAAATACCAGAACTAACCTTCTTAATCA
>CAVKJF010000042.1:0-10216 GCA_963656615.1 bacterium
ATATCCTAATTCATCTATTAAAAAGTATTTAGTATTTTTATTAACTTTAGTATCCTTCAAAGTAAATTCTTTACCTGATGAAACCTTCATAATTTTATTATATTTATTACCTATCTTTTTATATAAAAATGCATCATTTACAACAACATACTTACTATAACTATTCTTTATTTTTTCTACTAATGCTTTCTCTTTCTTTATTGCCTCTTCTTTTTTCTCTTCTTTATCTTTAAAATACAAAAAAGTACCGGCAGAAATACCAAGTACACCAAGTATTATCAAAGTTATCATTAACATAGTCTTTTTTTTCTTAGTCATAGACTTCTCCTATAAACTTTTTAAAATATAATTATATATTTTTTTATAAGTATCATTTGTATAATGCAAACCATCAGCAGTCTTAAAACCATCAGATACTAAATAACTATATGTATCTATAAATTTTATTTTACTATTTAAAGAACTTTTTATTTTCTGATTAAAAGTTTTTATATTTGAATCTAAGTGAGCATAATTACCATTAGTTGGATTAACAGAAACGAAATAGAAATAAGCACCCTTATTCGCATATTGATTATATAAATCATTAACATATGAAGCATATTGAGAAACATTTCCTAAATCGTTAACGCCCAAAAGTATTATTACAGCACTACCATTACCTATTTGATTTTTAACAGCTGGAAAACCAGTTTCTTTCATCCATTTTAACCCGATACTTTCAAGACAACTCCAAGTATCCTCAGTACTATTTACTGCATTTCTCATACCAACAGTTCTAGAATCACCAATAAAAATTCTTTTAGAAATACTGTTTGTTGTAGACTGTGCTGGAGAAGATGAATGCGTCGTTCCAGAAGATGAATAAGGTTGATTATTTGCTATATTTCCCGAAAAGAAGTTAGTCTTTTCCTTATCATCATCTACATAATGAGATTTTCCAGATATGTTTTTTTGACTGGCATAATTCCAACACGCAGCAAGTTGAAAATTATCATCAAAAAGTCGAACAACAAGATTAATTATAACTGGTATTAAAAACAACATAAATATCGCAATAGCCCAGTTTCTAATAGAATTCTTTGTTTTTTTATCATCAGGATTTGTCATTAATTTTATCAAAGCAAGAATTAAGCCAACGATACCTAAAATAGGCCCAATTAATTGTATTTTGCCAAGTACGTTTTTAATTATACCAAGTATATGGGCGAGTTCTACACTACCACATACATCGACTAAATCTAATATAAACATTTAATCACATCCTATATATTATTTAACTTTACAATAATCAGCTGTCTGAACAGAAGTCAACACTTCATTAGCCGCAAACCAACCTGTTTGCCCATAAGTGTAAGTTGCATAACCATTACCAACATATATTTTATCACCAGAAATATCAATTAAAGCCATATAATGTTGTGAACCAGTAAATTTACTAGAACCATTTCTATTTCTACCATACACCATAATAACAACAATCTGCCCTTGCCTCAAAGCACTAATTATTGAAGAACTAGATGTTGAACCAGAGTGACAACTAAATTTATTACCTGCAAACGCATTAATACCAACAGCTGGTATACTAGCTCTATATTTACTATCAAAAACTGTAGCTGGTGTAACAGATTTATCATAACCTGAAGAAACAACAGCTGTAGAAGTCAGCATACATCCAGCATCACCAAGAGTACCACCACTATTAAACACCTTATTAGTCCAACGAGGATCTGTTTGACTATATAAATTAAATGTAACACCATTAATACTATTTGTATAAGTAGCATTACTGCCAGTTGTAGAATCATTTCTACCAGAACTAGAACCAGTAATATTATTGTTTGCTAAAGTACCTGAAAAAAAGTTAGATTTTTTCTTATCAGAAGTAGAATAATATTTTGATTTTGATTTATTAGAATTATTTACTTCTGCATATTTCCAACAAACAGCAAGTTGGAATTTTTCATTTGTATTACCTATAGTAGAAAGAAGCATACTAACACAAACATCAATTATAACCGGTATTAAAAACAACATAACTATTGATATAGTCCAGTTTCTAATAGAATTCTTTAATTTTTTTTCTTCTGGATTAGTCATTAATCTAATCAAAGCTATCATAAGTCCAATAATACCTAAAATTGGTCCAATTAATTGTATTTTGCCAAGTACATTTTTAATTATACCTAACACTCTAGCTAAAACAGGATCCTTGCAAAATGACACCAAATCCAAAATCATAGTAAAACCTCCCTCTTATATTATTATTTAACTACCCAAAAAGTAGGCATATCTCTTAAACCATATGTACCAGCAGCCACTGGTGTATTAACTATTTTTTGATTAATAACAAGTTCAGTTGAAGAACCTCCGTCCAAGTTAGCCGCATTATAAGCACCATAGTTTTCCATAATTTCAGTCAAATCAACCATGTCAGCACCAATACTTGAAGGTATTCTACCATTAATAACAAGCATTAAAACAATACCGTCTTTTCTTTGACCAATGGCAGTTCTAGGAGCAATACCCCAACCACCATTGCCTTTTATAAATGAACTCTTACCATTAACTATTAAATATGGTCCAAACTCAACTGCATCACGACAACCTTTTGCTAAAGCTTGTTCCTTAGTCATTCTACCTAAAATAAGCTTATTTTCATTTGTAAAGCAAATAAAACCTCCACCCATTCTAGCATCTTCATAATCCGAAACTACTTTACCATTAGATATAACAGTACCATGAGGAAGAGCACCATTAGAATTCCAGTCTGGATCATAAAAACCTCCAGCGTTCATCGCAATAATTGCATTCTCTCTTTTAGAAACTGTTAAAATAGATTCTCCTCTTACATTTAAATATTTAGTAGTCGCAATAGATATCCTTGAAGGATCATATACAGCAACTAAAAAGCCTTGATAAGAAGAACCTGAAATTTCTATAACTTTATATAAATCATTATCAGGATCTTTAGTTAATATAGCTTTTTCATATTCATTTTTATATATTGTTTTAGAAGTATACTTTCTTAATTTAATCATATCAGGATCAGTATCTTCTGTAACTTCAATTACTTTGTTATTAGCAAGAACTTTTTGTATAGTTTCATCACTATAAAACCAAGTTGCTAAATATTGATGATTCATAGTTGTCATCGCACTAGTAATCCAAAAATTTCTAAATCCAGCCCAAGGACCATAAAAAAGAAACAAAAAGGCACTAAGACCTAGTACAAAAAAGCTTCCGCCAAATACTAAAATTTTCTTTTTTAAAGACCATTTCTTTTTACTCAACATAAACTACTCTTCCTTACCTTCATATTTCTTATCATTATTATAGTCAATAAACTTCTTACTAGTCTTATATTTATTTAAACTAAGTCCAGAATTCAATTCTTTCTGATATTTATTGTAACTATCTATACTCTTATTATATAAATTAACATCTGAAACAAATGCATTAACAATTTGTTCATAGACACTACTATAACTACTACATTTATTGTTAGTAGAAGTATCCGTAAAGTATATATCACCACACATACTTTTCATATTATTAGCTGATTTTGAAACGTCATCAACTGCAATTTCATAAGTCTTTAAAGCTTGCTGAACATTAGCATCTATTTGTGATAAAGTATCATAATATAATTGATCAAAGTATGTTAAATATAAATCATTTCTAAGATCGTTAAAATTATCCACAGTCTCACTAAACTTTTTATAAACATCAGCCACTTCAACCGTACGTAGTTTAGTTGCCTTCTGATCTTCTTTTACACTAACAACAAGTGAAGAAACAAAACCAGTACTAATCATTAAACACCCTGAAATAATTAAAATTTTAATAACTCTACTTCTATTTTTCATGTACATTACCACCTATTACTAAATATATCAAATTTTAGCAATTTTGTACATGCTAAAACAAGATATAATTTATAATTATTGTAAATCTTTTTCTGTTTCTTTAACTATGTAAATTGGTCTTTTTTTAACCTCTAAATATGTTTTAGACAAATACATTCCAATTACTCCTAAGAAGAATAACTGTATTCCCGAAAAAAACACAACAATACAAGCTAAACTTGGCCATCCAGATACAGGATCGCCCCATACCAATGTCTTAACTATAATTACTATTAAAAGTATAAAAGCAACTAAACAAAACAAAAGTCCAATTAGCGCAGATAAAACTAATGGCGTAGTTGAAAATGATACAATCCCTTCAATAGCATATTTAAATAACTTCCAAAAATTAAACTTACTAGTTCCTGCTACTCTATCAGCTGTTTCAAACTCTATCCAAAAAGTATTAAAACCTACAAAACTAAATATTCCTTTAGTATATCTATTATACTCCTTCATTTCTAATACTGCATTGACCATAGGTCTTCTCATTAATCTAAAATCTCTAACACCAGGCACTTGTCTATTATTAGAAACCTTAGCAATTATCTTATACCAAATATTAGTACAAAATTTTCTAAAGAATGAGTAATCCTTATGATTTATTGTATATAATCCTACACAATCGTAGTCTTTTTTTGTAACTAATATATTATACATTTCTTTAATTTTACTTGGTGGATCCTGCATATCAGCGTCCATTATCGCAACATAATCGCCAGTTGCATTTTCAAGTCCTGCCCACATACCAGCTTCTTTACCAAAATTTCTAGAAAAAGAAATATACCTTACTCTGTCATCTTTCTTTGCCATATTTCTTAATATTTCAAGAGTTTTATCACAACTTCCATCATTAATAAATAAAAACTCAAAAATAACATCATTCATTTCTTTAGATATTCTATCTATTTCTTTATAAAATATTGGTAATGACTCTTCCTCATTATAACAAGGAACTATAATAGATATTTTTTCTTTTTTCATCCTAAACCTCACTACTTTTCTTCTTAAATATAAATAACTTACTAAAAATGTAATTAGCAACAATCACAACAACATTAACAATAATTTTAGAAATCATCTTATTAAGTTTAATAGCCTCTAAACATACATACATACCAGCCATATCAATACCTAATGAAACTATTCTAAAGAAGAAAAAAGATACTAATTCTTTAAAGAAAACTTTAAAAGTAAAATCTTTTGAATCAAATACAAATAACTTATTAGTAATAAAAGCAAAAAGTACCGAAAAAAGCCAAGCTAATAAATTAGAAAAATAAACATTAAGACCTGTTTTATCAAGTAAAGCAAAACTAATTATATTAACAAGTGTCGTTAAAACTCCAAAGAAGCCATACCATAAAATTTCACTATATTTATTATACCAAGAAATGTTATCTGCTTCTTCTATATAATCAGAAACAATTTTTACCATATTAGGTGTATTACTAACAAATTTTTTAGGTTTAAAAGTTTTACTTTTTTCCAATAATTTACCAAGCTTTTGAAAATCTCTAAGTTCCAAAATATATCCTGCATCAGCAAATTCTTTTACTATTTGTAATTGATGATCATTAGTATGTTCTCCATACTTTTTTAATCTAGGAGCCGCAATAACTACTTTACCCTTCTTTATCGCTGTTAAAATAGAGCCTGCTCCACCATGAGTAATTATTAATCTGGCTTTAGAAACCAAGTCATCAAACTCATCAGCTGGTATTAAATCAAAAATTTCCATATTAGGAGATTCATATTTAGTATAACCTGCTTGAACTATAACTTTTTCTTTTATATTACCATTTTTAATTTCCTCATCTATTTGTTTTAATAATCTATCAAACCCTTTATCTTGAGTTCCTAACGTAACTAAAATCAAAAGATCCAACCTCCCACAACAGCATCAGGATAAAGTTTTTTCATACTATCCCATTGTACTATAAACTTATCAGCAATTGGATATAAACACTTTCCAGTAATAGTTTTTGTCTTTATATTAGCAAAACTCTCAATATAAATTATTTTACTGCCAAATAATTTACCAATACAACACATAGGACCAGCTGTATGAGCACCAGTTGTTACAATATAGTCAGGATGTACTTTTAAATATATAAATAAACTCTTAAAACAATTATAAAGTAATTTAAATGGATAAACTAACATATGATCTTTAGTTCCAAATACTAAAAAGCTCACTCTACCTTTATATTTATCTTTTAAATATAAATTAGATTTAGTATTTTCTGTAACTATATAATAATCATATTTATTAAATAATTCCTTTAACTGCATCATCTCATTAAGATGACCACCAGTAGACGATATAAACATAACTCTTCGTTTCAATTTACTCACTTCTTTTCAATTAAATTATACCATTGCTCACTAACTACTTCACTAGTATATTTTTTTATACTATTTCGACCAGCCATACCAATTTTTTTTCTTGTCTCTCTACTACCCATTAAATCTTCTATTTTTTTAATCATCGCAATATAACTTCTATTCTTTATTAAATAACCATTCATACCAGAGTCAATTAAATCCCTAGCACCTTCAGCAGAGTCAAAAGCAATACAAGGTAAACCATGAGACATAGCCTCTAATAAAACAATACCAAAGGATTCAGTATAAGAAGTCATAACATAAATAGAAGATTTATGCATAACTTTATCTACATATTCTTTATTTTGAAATCCATGTAAAGTAACTTTATCATTTAAATTATGATTATTAATAAATTTCTCTAAGCGTTCTTTTTCAGAACCATCACCTATAATATCTAAAACCCAGTCTGGATGTTTATTAGCTAAAACAGAATATACTTTAAGTAAATCCATATATCCTTTTTCAGGAGAAAGTCTTCCAACTGAAATAAGTCTTTTTTCAGTAAGTTCAGAAGTAACCCTAGGAATTTTATCAATAATGTTTGGAATATAAACACATTTACAATTAGAATTAGTTAAGCGTCTAGCATAAAAATCACGTAAGTTTTCAGAAACCAACACAAAATAATCTAAGTAATATGCCGATCTACTAACATTTCTTGCATATCGATAATCATCATGATAATGATTATGTTCCCATCCTATTTTTAAAGTTTTTTCTTTTGCATAGTCTCCAAGCCAGAAATTGAATATATCTCTAGTAGAAATAATAATTGAAGCATTACTATTTTTAATATAATCAACCATTGTCTTTCTACGTAATTTTAATATCTTAATACTTTTAAGGCCTTCTTTAAAAGCAGTAAAAAACTTATGTTTTTTTAGTGCAGTTTTAAATTCTTTTCTATTTGGCTTTAAATCTTTAATCAAATACTTAACCTTAACACGTTCATCTAAAGGAAATACTGGCTCATCATATAATTTATAACTACAAATAATTTCCACCTTATATTTATCACACAATAAGTTAGCTAGTGCAGTTATAGATTTTTCAATACCACCATAACCAAGATGTAAAGCTAATATCGCAACTTTTTTCATACATAACCACCTAAAAACATTATATCATAAAGAAAAACTTTTTTTAATAGGAAATAAAGTCAAAAAAAAACTATAATTTCTTATAGTTTTAAAAATCATTATTGAATAACCTCAATAGTAGGTGCTGCTTCTATTACAGGTGCTGTTGGAACAGCTTCAACTACTGGTGTTTGAGATATGGCAACAGGTTCCATAACAGGAGTAGCTGGAACTACAGGTGTAGCTTCTACTACTGGAGCAGCTACTGGTGCAACAGGTTCCATAACAGGAGTCTCAACTACAGGTGTTGCTGGAACTGATGTTTCCATAATTGGAATTGATTGTGTATTTTCTAAAGGATTAGCTCCTCCATAAATTTGATGTGTTTGATTTTGTTGTAAATCCAAATTAGATACAACTGGACTAGCTCCTCCATAAATAACAGGAGCAGGTGTTACTGGAGTTTGAACTGGCGTTGCCTCTACTGTAGGAACTTCTGAAGCAGCTGGCGCAGCTTCTACCGCTGGCATAGCTGGTGCAACAGGTTCTACTGCTGGTGCAGCTTCTACTACTGGAACAGCTGGCGCAACAGGTTCAACTACTGGTGCTGCTTCTACTACTGGAACAGCTGGTGCAGCAGGCTCAACTACAGGTGCTGGCATAACTGGCGCAGCTTCTACCGTAGGCATAGCTACTGGCGTAGATGGAACAACTTCAGGTTGAACTGGTGCTGGATTCTCAACAACTACTGGTGCTGGATTTTCAACCGCAACAGGTGCAGCTTCAACTGCAGGAGTAGCTTGAGCTACCTCCGGAACTGTATTTGTAGGATTACTAGCCTCTGGCGTAGCAGTAGGAGTAGCATTTTCCTGTAAAGGATTCTTCTCCTTCTTACCCTTAACACTAGAAACTATCCATAAAATTAATCCTACTAATAAAATCAAAACTCCACATGTCATTAACATGCCTGGAACTGAAACAAACCATTTTAAATCAAATAACATAAGCATAAGTATCTAACTCCCTTTATTCTAATCTATAAATATGATAACAAAAAAAGTTTACAAATGCAAACTTTTTATTTTATATACACTTTTTTACAATGTAAATTCTGTCCAGTATGAATAGTTCGGTTTTTCTAGCTTAAACTTCATTCTTTCTTTAGACACTGGATGTGTAAACTCAAGTTCATTAGCAAACAAAGCCAATTGCTTATTATTTAAAGGCCCATAACGTTGATCACCACATAAATGATGACCTCTACTAGCAAATTGAACTCGTATTTGATGATGTCTACCAGTTAACAGTCTAATTGACACTAGACTATGATTTGTTTCATGATTTTCACTCAAAACTTCATAATCTAAAATAGCCTCTTTACCATCATTTGACACTATTGTATTACCATTATCTAACTTTTTCAATTTATCAACAAGTCTACCTTTTTTCTTATCCATAAAGCCATCGATTACAGCTAAATAATTTTTCTTAAAACCATGTTCCAACTGTTCCTTATTAAGTCTAGCCGCCGCCTTAGAACTTCTAGCAAAAACCATAATTCCACCAACAGGTCTATCTAATCTATGAACCAAACCAATATAAACATTCCCAGGTTTATTATATTTTACTTTTACGTATTGTTTTACCATAGTAAGTAAGTCCAAGTCACCAGTTGCATCTCCTTGACTCAAAACATTAGCTGGCTTTTCAACAACAATTATATGATTATCTTCATATAAAACATTTAGCTTATTCATTACTTTCCCATCTTCCATAAATACCACAAGGTAGTACTAAATCACTATTCTTCACAGGTATACCAACCTCACCTGATGTTATCTTACCTTTAAACTTCTCATTAACACTTAAACTTAAAATGTTAGAAAGCACAGTAGAAGATAATCCTGTAGTATAAGAATTAATTAAGAAGAACAAAGGTTCATCAGAAAGAACTTCACAACATAATTTAACCAAGTAATTTAAATTCTTTTCAATATCCCAAACTTCTCCATTTGTACCTCTACCATAACTAGGTGGATCCATAACAATAGCGTCATAATGATTACCTCTTCTAATCTCTCTTTGTACAAATTTAACAACATCATCAACTATATATCTAATTTCAGTACTTGGTAAATTAGAAGAACTAATATTTTCCTTACACCAATCAACCATACCACGGGAAGAGTCAACATGCGTAACATGAGCACCTGCCGCTACACAACTAACACTAGCTCCACCTGTATAAGCAAATAAATTAAGGACTTTTATCTTACGATTAGACTTTTTAATCTTATTCATCATAAACTCCCAATTTACAGCTTGTTCAGGAAATAAACCAGTGTGTTTAAATCCCATTTGCTTTATATTAAAAGTTAAATTCTTATAATTTATCTTCCAACTACCAGGTACATTGCGAAGATTATCCCAATGCCCTCCACCTTTATTATTTCTATAATATACAGCGTCTATTTTCCCATGATACTTTTCTAATAAATCTCCATTATCCCAAACAACCATTGGATCAGGTCTAAGTAAATAAACTTTTCCCCAACGTTCAAATTTTTGTCCTGCAGAAGCATCTATAAGTTCATAATCTTCCCATTCATCCGCAAGTAACATTAAATCACCTCTATCTAACTAACATTAAATACCTTACCATATGAAGTAATTAAAGTATGTCCATTATATCCCAAAATATAATTTTCATATTTCATCAACTCTGTATCTTCTTTTAATTCAAAATTACACACAACATCAGCATATTTATCACATTCATCTTTATTTGTTTTAAGCATCCTATAAATATTGTCTGTTGTAAAAATATAAGTTGAAGTA
>CAVKJF010000043.1:0-10173 GCA_963656615.1 bacterium
CTAAACCTTCAATGGCTAGTGTAGAGACATCTGGTACAACTGATGGACTTTTAGAAATATTTAAGAAAGTAAAAGAACTTGATAGTGATGGAGTTTTGGTTTTATTTAATTTATCACATGAAGCTAGTAAGAGATATGAAAGATATGCTGGTATATCTATTGGTGTTAGTGTAGGAGTAGGTGTTTATATTGATGCTGTTGGTAGAGGATATGATGGAAGGGAAGTATCTAAAGGAATTGACTGTCATGAAAGATACTTTATTCCTTGGTTTGATGTTAGAAAATGTAATTTAAGTAATTTTAAAAATTACCGTACCTATCTTATAAGTGAAGATGACTATAAAATTAGTCGTAAGAAAAGAATTGAATTTTTAGTTAGTGTTGGAATGGACGAGGATGAAGTTTCGAAAAGTATACCAGAGAGTTATAGTGAAATACCTGATTTTATTTGGTTAGATATTATTAAGAATTTTATGCGAAAACTTGATGATATGGAAGACGAATTTGAGGTTATTGGAATTACGGAATTTGCTTTGTCGGGACATACTGAAGGAAAACATTTCCTTCCTTGGCAAATGTTTGATAAGAGTAGGTATGGAGCGTAAGATTTACAGATTTAAGTTTAGATGTTATAATATTTTTGAATGGAGTGATGTTATTTGACAGCTCAAAAAAGAGATGAAAATGAAATTAATCAAGGAAAGATTATTGATCAACTTAGATGTTTAGGAATTGATATGATTAGTGAGGCTAATTCTGGTCATCCTGGTATTGTACTTGGTGCTGCGCCAATACTATATACTTTGTATGCACATCATTTAAGATTTGATCCTACTGATCCAAATTACTTTAATAGAGATCGTTTTGTTATGTCAGCAGGACACGGTTCGGCTTTATTATATGCAACTTTATATTTAGCTGGATTTCCTATTACTTTGGATGACTTAAAGAATTTTAGACAAATAGATTCTATTACACCAGGGCATCCTGAATATGGAGTTACACCAGGAGTAGATGCATCAACTGGGCCATTGGGACAAGGTATTGCGATGGCTGTTGGTATGGCTATGGCTGAGGCTAATTTAAGAGCTAGATATAATAATGGCAAAAAAGAAGTAATTGATCATTATACTTATGTTTTAGCAGGAGACGGGGATTTAATGGAAGGTGTTAGCTATGAGGCTTGTTCTTTAGCTGGGACTTTGAAATTAAATAAATTAATAGTTTTATATGATTCTAATGATGTTTGTTTAGATGGTAAGACTTCAATGACTTTTAATGATAATATTTCTATGAGGTTTATTTCATTAGGTTGGAATGTTGTTACAGTTAGTGATGGTGATAGTTATGAAGCTATTTCTAGAGCAATAGATGAGGCAAAAAATAGTACTGATAAGCCAACATTAATTGAAATCAAAACAGTTATTGGAAAACATTCTAGTTTAGAAGGAACTAATCTTATACATGGTTCTCCTTTAAGTAAAGAAGAAATTACAGCCATTAAAGAAAAACTTGGAGTTAGGGATATTCCATTTACAGTATCACAAAATATATGTGATGACTTTAGATATTTTGTTGAGAAGAGATGTTCTTCTTTATCTGAAAAGTTTGATAAGACTGTTGCGTCATTGTCAGAAGAGGAACAAGAAGAGTTAAAATTCTTTATGGGTAATGATAAGGCTATACCTATTAAAAACTTTATTTATACACCTACAGAGGATTTATTAGAATCTCCTCGTGATACTTCTTCTAGACTACTTAATTCAGTAGTTAAAGATTCGCCATTTATATTAGGCGGCAGTGCAGATTTATTTGCTGCTAATAGAACTTATATTAAGGATGCAGGTGACTTTTCAGCTAATAACTATTTAGGAAAAAATATTTTCTTTGGAGTTAGAGAACATGCCATGGGTGCAATATTAAATGGTTTAGCTTTATCTGGATTTAGAGTATATGGTTCGACATTCTTAAGCTTTTCTGATTATATGAAGCCAGCTATTAGAATGGCAGCAATGATGAAGTTACCAGTGATATATATATTTACACATGATTCAATTAGTGTTGGAGAAGATGGTCCTACTCATCAACCGGTGGAACAATTACTTGGTTTACGTAGTACTCCTAATTTAGAAGTATTTAGACCGGCTGATGCTAATGAAGTTATTGGATCATATAAAGCTATTTCTGAAATGTCTTCTGGACCTAGTGTTATTACATTATCTCGTAATAAATTACCAATATTAGAAACAACTAATGTAGTAGGAGTTAGTCATGGTGGATATGTTGTGTTTGATACAGAAAGAAAACCTTCTGGTATTGTTATCGCAACAGGTGAAGAAGTTCATCAAGCAATAGAAGTTGCGAAGAGATTACTTGTTAAAGGTATTGCGATAAGAGTAGTTTCTATGCCAAACTTAAATAGATTCTTAAAACAAGATGAAGAATATATAGAAAGTGTTTTACCAGTAGAAGTTAGAAAAATAGTAGTAGAAGCTGGTTCATCATTCTCTTGGAATAGATTAATATTTAATGATAAATACTTAATTACATTAGATACTTTTGGTGCATCTGGTAAAAAAGATGACGTTTATAAGAAGTTTGGATTTGATGTAGATAGTTTAGAAGAAAAAATAGAGAACTTATTAAAATAAAATTCGATAAAAAACGACTTTCATAATTGTTACTATATACTTGGTGATATTATGAGAGTCTATTTTATTTTCGATATAAAAGAACAATTTATAAGTTTGTATCAGAATAATTATCGAGTTTTATATAATATTTTAAGACAAATATATTATTTAGATAAAGAAGAAATAAGTTATGCATATACTTTATTTAGTCAACTTATTAATAAAATCGATAAGAGTACTATTGATAGACAGATATTTTTAAAGTGTCATAAAGATATTCCATATTCAAAAAGAGGTAATACACATTATATTAATAATTTATATAAAGATGAAATAAGTAGACTTATTATTAAAAGAAGTTATATTAGATTAGAGTCAGAACAATATAATTCTTCTTTCTTCAAACTTTTAGATAATTATTCAAGTAATTTTTTCGTATGTGACTTTAAAAATCAAAATTATTTCTTTTTGAAAGATTTTTGTAATAAAAAACAACTGGAACTTTCGTCTTTTGCTTGATATGACTGTGTTTAAATGTTACAATATTCATATAATTATTAAGGAGATGATTTTATGTTACATGATATTTTATTAGTTCTTCTTGGATTGGTTATAGGAGCTGTTGCTGGTTTCTTTATAGCTCGTAAAGTTATGGAAAAATATTTAAAGAAGAATCCGCCTATTAATGAAGATATGATTAAGGCTTTAATGATGCAAATGGGAAGAAAACCAAATCAAAAGCAGATTAATCAAATGATGAAGGCTATGGAAAAGTATCAATAGTATACTTTTCTTTTTTTCTTGTTTGTTTTATAATTATCTTGGTGATCTTATGAAAGACTTTAAAGAAAAGTTAGCTTTAGTACCAACTAAACCTGGTAGTTATCAGATGAAGAATAAAGACGGAGTAATTATTTATGTTGGTAAAGCTAAGAATTTAAAAAATAGACTTAAAAGTTATTTTACAGGTACAGTTACTGGTAAAACTAAGATGTTAGTTGAAGATATAGATGATTTTGAATATATAGTTACTTCTTCGGAGTTAGAGTCTTTAATATTAGAAATTACTTTGATTAAGAAGTATGATCCTAAGTATAATATTATGCTTACAGATGATAAGACTTATCCTTATATCGAGTTAACTAAGGAGAAGTATCCAAGACTTAGAGTTGTACGCAATGTTAAGAGAAAGAAAAATTTAAATTATTTATATGGTCCTTATCCTAATGTTACAGCGGCTAGAAAAACAGTTAATATGTTGAATAGACTTTATCCTTTAAGAAAGTGTGAACATTTAAAGAAAGAACTTTGTTTGTATTATCATATACATGAATGTTTAGGTTATTGTACTAAGAGTATTGATAAGAGTGTTATTGATGAGATGTCTAAAGAAATTGTGGCTTTTTTAAAGGGTGATAGTAGTTTTATTAGAGAAAAGATTAATAAAGAAATGTTAAAAGCAAGCGAAGCAATGAATTATGAAAGAGCATTGGAACTTAAAACTATGCTTGAAGATATTGATATCACTTTAAGAAGACAGAAGATAGATTTGAATGATAATTATAATTTTGATTTGATTAATTATTATGTAGATAAGAATTATCTTTCTATACAAGTTTTCTTTGTAAGGGATGGTTTATTAGTTGGTAGAAATAAAGATATTATTAGTAGTGATTTAGATGTTTTAGATCAAGTAGTAGAATATATTTTGAAGTTTTATGAAAAGACTGGTGTTTTACCTAAGGAGTTATTGGTTCCAGAAGAGGTGGATGGCGAGTTACTTTCTAATTATTTGAATATTAAAGTTAATAGTCCGAAAAAAGGTAAGTTAAAGAACTTATTGGATTTAGCTAGAGACAACGCTAAAGAGATATTAATGTCTGAAGAAGAAATGTTAAAGAAGAATGATGATTTAAGACTTAAAGCAATAGATGAATTAAAGGTATTATTGAAGACTGATAATGTTTCGAGAATGGAAGCTTTTGATAACTCTCATTTATTTGGTACTTTTTATGTCGGTGGAATGGTTGTTTATAATGACTTTTTACCATTAAAAGATGAGTATAGAAAATATAAGATTTCTGTTACAGTTAAAGATGACTTGGGAGCAATGAAGGAAGTTTTATATAGAAGATATTATAGAGTATTAATGGAGAATTTAACTCCACCTGATATTATTGTGATGGATGGTGGATATAATCAAGTAAAAATTGCGAAGGATATAATAGATAGTTTAGGACTTAAAATTAGAGTCATTGGTTTAGTTAAAAATGATAAACATAAAACTAGTTCTATTATAGATGAAGAAGGTAGAGTGCTTGAAGTTAATCCTAATAGTAATTTGTTTTTATTCTTTAGTAGAATTCAAGAAGAAGTACATAGATACGCTATTACGTATCATAGAAATATTAAGGCGAAAGGGTCTTTGTCTTCACTATTAGACTTGGTTCCAGGTATTGGTGAAGTTAGACGTAAGGAATTATTAAAGAAGTTTGGTTCTTTAAAAAAAATGAAGGAAGCGTCAATTGAAGAACTTAATGAAGTACTACCTGAGGATGTTTCTAAAGCATTATTTGATTATTTAAAAGAAATGTAATATATAGAAGTAGGTGTTGTATGTCAAAAATTAAAGTTATGGATGAAGTTTTAGCTAATAAGATAGCGGCTGGAGAAGTAGTTGAAAAGACTATGAATGTTGTTAAGGAATTGGTTGAAAATTCAATTGATGCGAAAAGTAGTGAGATAACAATTAAACTTATAGATTCTGGTGTTAAAGAAATAGAAGTTAGTGATAATGGTATTGGTATGGATAGAGAAGACGCTGTTATGGCTTTTTCTCGTCACGCTACTTCGAAACTTAAGAACTTAGATGATTTATTTTATATTGAGTCATTAGGATTTAGAGGTGAGGCACTTCCTTCTATTGCGTCAGTTTCAAATGTGTGCTTAAAAACTTCTAATGGAGAAACTGGGACATTAGTTACATTAGAAGGTGGCGAAAATATAAAGGTTTCTTCATGTGATTTACAAGAGGGTACTACTATTACTGTTTCTGATTTATTTTACAATACACCAGTTAGATTAAAATATTTAAAGAATTTATATGTGGAACTTTCTAATATAGTTGAATATGTTGATAAGATGGCTTTATCATATCCGGATATTAAGTTTTGTCTTATTAATAATGATAAAGTATTACTTAGAACTGATGGTTCTGGAGATTTATTAAAAGTAATTTATCAAATTTATGGTGCTGATGTTACTAAGAAGATGATATCTATATCTGGTGAGAATGATGATTACTATATATCTGGATTTATTTCTTATCCAGAAGTTACTAAGAGTAATCGTAATGGTATTACAACATTAGTTAATGGAAGAGTTATTAAAAATAATGAACTTAATAAAATAATAATTGATTCTTATCATACTTATATTCCTAAAGATAAATTTCCAATAGTTGTTTTAAATATTGATGTTGATCCAATACTTATAGATATTAATATACATCCAACTAAAATGGATATTAAGTTTTCTAAAATGGATACTTTAAAGGAATTGGTAACTGACTTAGTAACTAAGAAGTTAAAACAATTAACATTAATACCTAATGCGGCAGTTAGAGATGTTTCTTCTATTACTGAGGTAAGTAAACAGATTAAAAATAGTAATGATGATGTTTCATATACTGATGTCTTTGGTGATAAGACTTCTTATGAAGAAATTAAACTTGATTTTGAAGTTAATGCTAGGGAAGAAAGATATAATGAGACTAAAGAAGAAGACACAGATGAAGTAGAAGAAGTTCCGGTTGAAAAAGAATATCGTATTAAGAAAATGGAACCTAGAGGAATAGTTTATTCTACTTATATAATTGCAGAAAATGAAGATGGTATGTATATAATTGATCAACATGCTGCGGCTGAGAGAATTAATTATGAAAAGGTACTAGCGGCATTAAAGAAAAAAATTGTTATTGTTGATTTACTTATTCCAGTTAAGATAGAACTTAGTGCGAGTGAAGCTTTAATTGTTAAAGAGAATTTTTCTTTGTTAGAAGAATATGGTTTTAAAACTGAAGAGTTTGGTATTAATACAATTATAGTTAGAAGTCATCCTTCTTGGATTATGGATGATGTTGCGGAAGAGTGTATTCGTAAAGTTATTGATATTATTATTACTAGAGAGTCATTTGATTTTGATTTATTTGTATGGAGAATGGCCGCTACTATGGCTTGTAGAATGTCTATTAAGGCTAATGATTATATTTCTTATGATGATCAAATGTTCTTATTAGATTCTTTAAGAAAATGTGATAATCCATTTACTTGTCCTCACGGTAGACCAACAATTATTACTTATACTAAATATGATTTAGAAAAACTATTTAAGAGAAGTCTTGATTAATACTTCTTGTTAGTTTATACTCGAAAGAAAGCTTTGAGGTGATATTTTGAAAGATATTATAGTTATCATTGGTCCTACTAGCGTTGGTAAAACAAAGTTAAGTATTAGTCTGGCAAAAATGATGAATGCTGAGATAATTAATGGGGATTCTGTTTCTATATATAAAGGATTAGATATAGGTAGTGCTAAACCTACTATAGAAGAAAGAGAAGGAATTGTTCATCATTTAATTGATGTTTGTTCGGTTACAGAAAATTATAGTGTTTATGATTATCAAAAAGATGTTAGAAGACTAATAGAAGATATTAATAAAAAGGGTAAGAGAATAATTATTGTAGGTGGTACAGGACTTTATATAAAAGCTGCTTTATATGATTATAAGTTTACAGAAGGTACAATAAATAATAATTATGATGATTATTCTAAGGATGAGTTAATTAATAAGATAAATAGTTATGGAGTTAGAGTTGATGATGTTAGTAATAGAAGACGATTAGTTAGACTTTTAAATAAACTTGAAAATAATGAAGAGATTACTAATAATAAGGATGTTTTATTATACCCAAGTAAATTTATTGGACTTACTACTGATAGAGCTTATTTATATGAAAGAATTAATGAGAGAGTAGATAAGATGATGAAGTCTGGTCTTTTAGATGAGATATTGGGGCTAAAACAATATTATTTAAATTCTAGAGTTTTAAATTCTGCCATTGGCTATAAGGAGTTTTATGATTACTTATTTGGCGATATTTCAATAGATGATGTTGTTGAAAGGATTAAACTTGATTCTAGAAGATTTGCGAAAAGACAATATACTTTCTTTAATCATCAATTTAATACGACTTGGTTTGATGCTAATTTTGATAATTTTGATAAGACAGTAGAGGAAGTATATAATTTTATAGAAGAAAAAAAGGAGAGCTAATTTTGCTCTCCTTTTAGTATGTTAATTTTAATTCTTGATATATATCTTGATCAAATTGATGTTCAGTAGTTTCTATTTCTAATAATTTTTTAGTATTTATTAAGAAGAAACTATGATCTAGAACAGGGGTATTATTTGAAGTAATAGGATCATCCCAGGTTAAGTCTAGGTGATACCAAGCGTTATTTAAGTTAACAGCGTTCCAAACATGATTATCACTTGATATTTTATAACTTTCGATTCCAAGTCTTTCTAATATTAATTCCATAGCGTCTGTGTAGCCACCACAGATACCGTATCCTTCTATTAAAGGTCCGTAAGCAATATCTGATTTATAACTTGTTACACCGGTATTTTTTTTAGTTATATCATAAGATGAATTATTTATGATGTAGTCATGAGCTAATTTTATATTTTCTGTTGCGGATAGGTTTTTATTTAAAACATTTGCTTCAATATAATCTAATTTTTTTTCTATTTCTTGAATTTCACTTGTTGTATAACTTTTATGAACTGTTATTGTTACTTTGCCAAGACTATCATATTCTGTTTCAATATGTTGGAAACCATTATATGGATGAACAAAGTTATTTATATGAGATAGAGTTTCTTGGTTGTTAGCTAGTTCTTTAATATCATCCATACATGTTTCATAATCTTTTGAACAGTAGAAAGTAAAAGTATTTTTACCAGCATTGATAGCTGTATAATAAATATTTAATATATCTTGACGACATTCTGGACTAAAATTATCAGTATTTTGAACGTATGAGAAATCATAGTTACGATAATAGTCATTTTTTTCACCAAGTTCAACAGTAATATTTTTAGGATTTAAAGTCTCTTTTATAAAAGTAATAATAGTCTCTTTTTGCATTAGTATTACACTAAGTATGATCATAAAAAGACCTAGTTTCATTAGTTTCTTCATGTTTCCTCCTGTTATATTCTATGTCTCTATTGTAACTTAAATTTACTTTATTGTAAATAAAAAAAGCCGTTAGACGACTTTTAGTTCATTCCGTTTTTCATTTTTGTTAATCTTGATTTTAAACGTGCAGCTTTATTTTTATGTACTAAACCAGATGACATTGCTTTATCAATTCTTTGAATAGCAACGTTTAAATTGTTACTAGCTGTTTCTTTGTTTCCTGCTTTTACTTCTTTTTCGAACTTTTTAATAGCAGTTCTCATGCTTGAATTTACTAATGTATTAACGTTAGTCTTCTTTGCATTTGAACGCATACGCTTTTTAGCACTTTTAATATTTGGCATAATTTCACCTCACTTTTTGTAAACATATTAATTTTACCAAAGATATGGGAAAAATGCAAATAAAAGTTTAAGTTTTTGTTAATATTATAAGTAAGGGTGAAGAAAATGCATAGTATAGATTTAAATAAGTATAATTATAGAACGGACTTAGTTATTGAAAAAGATGAGAATAGTTCTTCTAGTAATGTTTTTAAATATGATAAAGGTATTACTGTTGATAAAAGAGTTGTTTCAGATAAGAATTATGTGACGATTAGTTTTTTAGATATTACAGATAAAGATAATTATTTAGCTGTTTCAAAAGTATTTGTAAAGGAGTTTAAAGAATTACTAGGTGATGTTAGTAAGAAAAAGGTGTTAGTTGTGGGACTTGGTAATAGTAAGTCAACACCTGATGCTTTAGGTCCTATGACTATTGATAATGTTTTAGTTACAAGTCATTTGTTTCAACTTGGTGAGGTAGAAGAAGGGTATGTTAATGTTTGTTCTTTTAAACCTAGTGTTACAGGAGTTACTGGTATTGAGACATCTAGTTTAGTAAGTAACTTAGTGAAGTTTTTAAAAGTTGATTTAGTAATAATCATCGATGCTTTAGCAGCTAGAAGTATATCTAGAATTAATAAGACTATTCAAATTACGGATTCTGGGATAACACCTGGTTCTGGTGTTGGTAATTATAGAGAAGAAATCAGTAAAGAAAAATTAGGAGTTTCTGTTATTGCGATAGGAGTTCCTACTATTGTTGATGCGGCTACTATTGTTACAGATACATTTAGTTTTATGTATAAGAAATTTAGTTATAAAATTAAAAATTATAATAATGCTAAACTGAAGTTAGTTTCTGATAATAGTTTGGATTATAGTAATGAAAAGGATGAGTTATCTAGTAAAGAGAAAAATGAATTATTAGGAATGCTTGGTAATCTTAAT
>CAVKJF010000044.1:0-9405 GCA_963656615.1 bacterium
CCATTTGCATTATTTGAGCCATTTCTTTTTTCAATAACATTTTCTTGTTGTACTTGGTCAGAACTAGATTTTTTTTCCATTAATTCATCTAGTTTAAGTTCTTCATTTATAAGTCTTGTTACACCTAATAATTTATAGGTAAAATATCCAAGTGTCTTACTTACTCTAGCTAGCTTTTCTTGAGACATTTTTCCAGATAAAACAGCATCACATATTTCTTCAAGCACGCAATCAAAATCTTCACTATATTTATACTTTTGTCTCAATAATGCAATAATAGAAACTTGATCATTTATATCATCAAGCTCAAATTCTTCCGCAATTTTTACAAGTTGCTTAGTATCCAAATGAATAAGCGAAATATTTTTCTTAGTAGCTCTATCAGCTATAGCTAAAACTACAAAGTCTTTGCATTCATCATCATATTCTTCTAATGTATCTGCAAGATCACCATTAGGCATATGGAATCCTTCTTGCAACTCCGTAAGTTCAACCAGATTATCATAAGAAAGCCCAGTTGTATTAGAAAAAGATGATTTAATATCCAAATAACCAGTACCAGCTGCATCAACAAACGCTCCTAATCCATCATTAAAATACCCAACGGTTGTCTTAAGAGGTCGATACAAAGCACAATAATCATTTATTTTAGTTCGTTGCATAATTGTCGCAACACAATTAACAAGCATATTGTTTCTCCCTTCAAGGTGTAATATATAATAACTTAATAATTAAAAATAAGCAAGAAAAAAGTAGTAAAAACTACTCCTTGCAAACATCTATCCAATCCAAAAAGCAACTACACATCTCAAGTTCCGGAACAGTTAAAGAAACTGCACTGTTTCCTGTGCCAGCTGCCGGATACACTGTATCATATTTCTTTAATGATTCATCTAAATAAACTGCAACTCCATCATTTATCCCAAAAGGACACACACCACCAACTTCATGACCAATGATACTTAAAACATCATCATACGGAATCATTTTAGCTTTCTTCTTAAAAAGATGTCTATACTTAGCATTATCAATTTTTGCATCACCTGCTGTAACTATTAAAATTGGCTTGTCATCAACAAGAAAAGATAATGTTTTTGCAACATGTCCTTCAGTACATCCAAGAGCATGTGCTGCTTCCTTTACCGTTGCTGAAGACTCATCAAAAATTATAATTCTATCATCAAATCCAAACTTTTCTAAATGTTTTTTAGCTTTATCTAATGCCATAACAAAAACCTCCAAAATAACTAAAATTCAAACATTTTATTCATTAACTTTTTGATATACTTTAGCGCCAGTTTCATCATTAACACTTGGCTTATTTATAAAATTAAGTACTTGTTCATCACTATGTTTTAAAGCACCAAGTATTACGCCATTAAGCATTGGTGCACAAAAAGAACCAAGTTTAACTTCACCAGTATCAGTAATAGTATCTTTCGAACCATGAGCTCTATCAACCAATATCCTTTCTTCAGGTCTAGAATAATCAATATACCAATAATGAAGTCCTAATGTTGAATCAAATTCCTCAGTATTAGTTCTTTTAAATGTATCTAAAAAGCTTTCTTCACCAGTATTAATATAAATACCATTATCACCAAAAATATAATTAGGAGAAACAACTCTAGCCGAAGTAACCGGTCTTGCATTTCTAACTCTGTTGCAGCTAACCATTAAATCATTTTTAAATCTATCTTCATCAAATGTTTCAATACTTAAAACTGCCTCATCACCCAAAAGCAAATTAACACTCTTAATAACATCACCAGTACCTATTACTAAATATGGATTATGATTAGAATTTTTAATTCTATCTTTAAGCTCCCTTGAAAGTAAAGTTAACATTTCATCCGTTGGCTCAAACACTTTTCCATTACAAAATCTTTCTGTAATTAAAGACGAAAGTCTAAACATTTTATCAACTATATCCAAAGACATATCAAATCTAGAAATATCATTCAAATCAATTATAAGATCAAATATAGTATCTTCTATTTTGCCATCTAAACTAGCAGTATTTTTTTTATAACCAAATGTACCAGTTTCATCATATAAATCATAATACTCTGAAAGAGGATTAAAATTATTTTTTTTCATTCTTACCCACCTTACTTAAATAAAATTTCACTACAACCATAATAGCATTACCAATGCATAAAGTCAAACGTCTAATCTATATAAAATACACCCTTCACCTTACATCTTATTACCAATAACAACATTTTTTACCAAGTATGTAGCTAAATTATTATCTTTTATGATAAATTAATCATAGAAAGAAGGTCATACCATAAAAAAAGAAAACTGTACTAAATCTTGTAAAGGTATAATAATTGAAAACAAAGTACGTTCCGGCAATAATTCAAACCTCTTAGTCGTAGAATATGAAGTATCTGGTAAAAAGTATCAATTAAAAGAACAATAAATCATGAAACCGTTAAATACAATAAAGAAAATCCCAAGAAGCCTATTTAAAAGACAATAATTCTAAAACAACTTGGTACTAAAAACGCTTCTATTTAAAATCAATTATATAAAAAACAAAAACTAGTTAGAACATTCCTAACTAGTTTATTATTTCACTCATAATTTAATGAGTCCTAAACAATACTGGTGTCCTCGGGCAGATTTGAACTGCCGACCTATCGCTTAGGAGGCGATTGCTCTATCCAACTGAGCTACGAAGACAAAATAACTAAAAAAATTATAACACTAAAACCTATTATTTTAAAGTCTAATCTGTAATTATTTCATCTACCGCAGCATCATAAACATCATTAAACTCTTCATCTATTAAAAACTCCTTATAACAAAGTCCAATCTTATAAAGACTAACTTCATTGTAAAACCTATCATAATATCCGCCACCATATCCTATCCGATACCCTGTTTTATTAAAACAAATACCTGGAGTAACAGAAATAGAATTACTAAAGTCAGATACCTCAATACAATACTCCTTAGGTTCCAATATATTTTTATATCCTAAAGCTAAGTCATCAAAACTATTTATATAATAAAATTTCATTTTTTTACCAAGTACTTTACAAACCGCAACGCTTTTACCAGATACTAAAAAATAATTAATCAATCTCCTCGTATCAACTTCATCATCTAAAGATACATAAATTAAAATAGTATCAGCTAAAATAACTTTATCATTACTAATAACTTTATCAAAAATAATACTATCCTTTTCCTTCTTACCAGAAACATCTTTTCGTAACAACAAATATTTTTTTCTTAAACTCTTCTTCATAATAAAAGTATAAAACAAAAGACTAGCATTTACTAGTCTTTATAATTTAATAATTATATTTCTTGAATAACAGTAATAATCATAGGTTTAGCACCAGTTTCTTTATAAAAGAACTTACCAAGTACATCCCTAACATCATTCTTAATTTTAGAATAATCAACTCTATTAGCTGTTACATCAATATTAGCTTCAATCGTTTCTTTAGATATTTTCTTAGTCTCTTCTAATAAGTCTTGACTTTCTTTTACATAAATAAATCCTCTTGTAAGCATTTCAGGACCCGCAATTATTTTTTTACTTTGTTTATCTAAAGTACAACTTATTATAACGATACCGTTTTCACCTAACATCTCACGATCTTTTAAAACTAAGTCTCCAATATCACCTTGACTATTACCATCTATTAATATTTCATCAACATCAACATGTTCCATAGAATTAGTATTTTTACCATCAACTAACTCTAAAACATCACCATTTTGTTTTAAAATAATATTCTCTTTAGGAATACCTAAAGACTCAGCTATCTCAGCATTAGCGTATTGATGACGATATTCACCTTTAACTGGGAAATAATACTTAGGATTCATTAAATTAATCATAAGCATTAAATCCTCACTAGATGCATGATGTAATAAATGTTTCTTACTAGATAAAGATATTGCATTAGCACCTAACATCGCTATTTCATCCATAATAATAGCCATTCTCTTTTCAATTCCCGCATAACTTGGCTCAGTAATAAAGATAGTATCTGTATCCTTAATTTTAATATACTTATCATATCCTTTTATAATTCTTTCCAAATTAGCAAAAGGTTTTTCTTTCTCATCAGAAATAAATACTACAACATCTTTATTATCTAAATCACTAAGAGTTCCTATTCTACTTTTATCAATAGTTAAGTATCCCATATCAATAGCTTTATTAATATTTTCTTGCAAACTCTTACCCATGATAACTATTTTTCTATGTGTAGAAGAAACTTCATTAAATATTTCTTGTACTCTATAAAAATGAGCTGGAAATACAGTCGCAATAATACGATTAGGATTATTTGCAAATACTTCTTTAATAAATCCTGACACTCTATTATTAGGACTAGTATGACCTATCTTATCTGCATAAATAGATTCCGCTAATAAACATAAAACACCTTGTTTTCCAACATAAGCAAGTTTACCAATATCTGTCTTATATATACTTGGTACAGTTGAATCAAATACAAAGTCTCCTGTATAAACAATTGCTCCATCTTCTGTATATAAAACGTAACAAACAGCATCAGGTATTGAATGTGTAACACTAATAGGAAATATAGCATTCTTACCAAAATCAATTTTAGAATGCGGTCTAATCTCTTTAAAATTAGTTCTATCTATTTCTTCCTTAGTCATATCATTCTTAACCATTGTTAAAGTTAACTTAGTACCATAAATATTAATATCTGGTAACTTAGCTAAAATATCTGGTACAGCACCCATGTTAGATTCATGACCATGTGTTAAAAATATACCCTTTACATTTTTCTTATTCTTAATTAAATAATCAAAACTTGGAATAATATAATCAATTCCTAAGTTTAAATCATTATCGTATTTTAAACCGGCATCAAAAACGAAAATGTCTTCGTCAACTTTAACAACATACATATTTTTTCCATTTTCGTTTAATCCACCTAAACTAAAAATTTTAATTTTACTCATTATAATCTCCTTTCATAATTAATAAATGATATAAAGGCGTCTCCTAAAATGCATAGCCATTATATCATTAAATGTCAAAAATTTCAAATAAAACCTATATTTAGCTAATACAAATCATTATAATTTATTGTATTATCAAACTAAATAGCTAATTTATTAAGAGCTTTTTTAGCGGCATCTTGTTCTGCTTCTTTTTTAGAACTGCCAATACCAGTACCATAAACTATATCATCGATTTTAACATCAACTTTAAATGTTCTATCATGTGCTGGTCCTAATTCTTCCACTAGTTCATAAACAAGACTTTTTTGTTCAGTTTGAACATATTCTTGTAAAGCGCTCTTATAATCACTAAAGAATGTAACATCGGGATTTTCAATATAAGGAACTATTATATTTAAAACAGTTCTTCTAGCTGTAGCGTACCCTAAATCAATATATATTGCGCCCATTAAAGCTTCAAATATATCCGCAACTATTGCTTTCTTATATTTACCCCCTTCTTTTTCTTCTCCGTGACCAACTTTAATATACTTATTAAGTCCTAAATTAGTAGCGTATTCATACAAAGCATTTTCGCAAACATAACTAGCTCTAACCTTAGTCATTTCCCCTTCACTTTCACTCTTACATGAATACAAATAATCAGCAATAACTAAGTCTACTACTGAATCTCCTAAAAACTCTAATCTTTCATAATCAGCCTTAGCTCTATGTTCATTAGCGTAACTACTATGTAAAAAAGCTGTATTATAAAGTTTAATATCATTAGGCTTAATATTAAGTTTTTCAAATAATTCATTCATAATCTTCACCATAGATAAGTATATCAAAATAAATTAAATTAGTATACTTATAATTGCCTTTTTTTAGTAATTATAGTAAAATTGAGATACAAGATAATTAAAAAGGAACTGGAAAAAGTATGAAAAAGATATTAATTTCGCTGATAAAACTTTATCAAAAAATGCCTATATCTTCCCATTTATCATGTCGCTTTGCTCCTACTTGTTCTAATTATGGAATTGAAGCTATTGAAAAATACGGTTCATTTAAAGGAAGCATTCTAACAATAAAAAGAATTATTAGATGTAATCCATTTACAAAACCAGGATATGATCCAGTACCGGATAAGGAGAAAAAATAATGAAAAAAGCCCTAAAATACAGTCTATTACTAATAATTACTATCTTTATAACATTTACTACCTCAGGTTGTACTGATGATAATATGGATAATATTGATATATATGTTACTAATTATGCCAATGAATATATAACTAAAGAGTTATATGGAGAACACGCTACAGTTACTTCTATTTACCCAGATGGTATTGATATAAATAAATATAAAGTAAGTAAAAAACAAAAAGAAACTTATAGTAAATCTGATTTATTTATATACAATGGTCTAATAGAAAAAGAAAGAGACATGGCAGTTGACTTATTAAGTTTAAATCCCGAACTAAAAATAATTGATAGTTCAGATGTCTTAGAAACAGACTATTCTCCAGAAGAGTTATGGCTTAATCCTTCTTCTCTACTAATGATGGCTCAAAATATTCGTATTGGTCTTGAAGAATATGTAACAAGTAAATACTTAATAGATGATATTGATGAACAATACGAAAAATTAAAAATAACTCTTTCTGAATTAGATGCTAATTATCGTATAACAGTTGAAAATACAACTAATAAAAATATTGTAGTTGATAATTCAGCTCTTAAATATCTAGAAAAATTTGGCTTAAATGTCTATTGTATTGATGGAGACGCTACAGATAAAACAATAAGTGATGTTGAAGAACTAATTGAAAATAAAGAAATAAATTATATTTACTCATTTAAAAATGATACTTTATCAGATAATGCTAAAAAAATATTAGAAGATTACCCAGATGTTAAAAACCAACAACTACATAGATTAGACAATATCTCTGATACTGAAAGATCAGAAAAGAAAGATTATGAACAAATCATTACTGAGAACTTAGAATTATTAAAACAAGAATTATATCAATAAAGAAAAATCCTATAGATCATTCTATAGGACTTTTTAATTTCTAACTATATTAATCGCATTAATATCCTCATTAATTAATTGAACTAATGTAGGAATATCATAATTATCAAAACTCTTAATTAAATTATCATAGTCAACTAAAAATATTTCTATTTTATTTACAAGTAACTCATCAATTTTATCTATTCCAATAGATTTAAAATAATCTATAATCTTACTGACATTATCTTTATTACATAAAAAGTCAAATACAACAGAAGGTTCATTTTTTTCCTCTATATCACCAATAACATCAGTCTTAAATCCTGCATCTATTAAAAATTGCATCTAAATCACCTTCTTAATAATATCAGTCAACTTATTATAATCATTTTGATTAATAATAGTATTATAAGTAATAGAAAACATAAAACTATCTATATCAGCTAAAACACAATTCTTAAGTAAAGCATTAAATATTCTTAAAACCTTTATCTTAGAAATTCTTATTCCCTCAAAATTATATATTAAAGGTTCTTCCTTATCTGAATAAACATTAATATTTTGAATAAACTCATTATCAAATATCTCAATATCAATACTTAAGTCAGTATTCTTAATTATTTGCATATATTTATCTCTATCTGTAAACTCTGGAATAATAGTATTAGTAATCTCTACTTTATTATTATCATTAATATTTAAATATTCTTCACTTTCTAAATTCTTAAAACATAAGAAACTCTTATTATTACTAATTACTGTTATAAAAGCTTCATTTATACCATTCTTCATTATAGAATAATATATCTTATAAAACATCGTATTAAAACAAGAAGAAACAGTTTTAACACAACTTAAATTTTGTCTTAAATAACTAATACCATATGGATGTATCTCAATAAACTGATCAATAACTTCAGCTAAGTTATTACAAAGTAATGCGGGCATTGCCTTATCAAATAAATTATTACTTCTATCTTTAAATGTAAATCCATACTCTAAAAAAGTCTCTAAGTTAATAGAAAGTATTTCATTAGGAATAACTAACACTAAAGGGCATCTATTAAAAACATTCTTTATTGATAAACCATATTTTGAAAGACTATAAATATTCTTTTCAAAATCTTTAAAAGAGCCAACTATATAAACTTCATCTTTATAATTATCAGAGTTATATCCAACAATTCTAAATTTATTATATCTCTTACTTAAAATAGTACCATTTTCTCTTTTTATTAATACTCCAGGTATTCTAAGTAATTGTTCTACTTTAAGTTTATTACTAGTAGCTAAACTAACACATTTACCTATAGTTTCCTTATCTGCTCCTAAAAGCAAAGACATTAAAGTATACTCATTTAATACCTTAGGAAACTTATATTTAGAAAGAGAATCTAATACTTCTCTAATTCTAACAAAAGATCCATTTCCTAACACTTTATTTTTAAAACTCTCTGAATAAGAATCAAAGTCATAATCATATTTTTTAAATATAACTCTAACTTTATCAATATCTAAATCACCATATTTAGTAATAGAAGACTCATCCTCTTTTTTCTTATAATTAAATAAACTCTTATTATATTTAATAATTGAAAGTAAAATATCTCTTCTCTCATCACTACTTACATTATTTTCATCAAATAATATATTTAAAGTAGAAATATCTGAAACAAACTTTTTATTTTTAGGATTATTAAGTAATGTTGCTAAAGACTTATACTTATCATTTAAAGAACTAATCTTCTCTATATCTATATTCTCATATGTTGCAAAGTCTCTTCTAGTAACAACATATTCATGTAAATAATTAGTGAATTTATTTAATACATTTATTTGACTGTCATCAAGAACTAAAGTAGTACCTGAAATATTATTAAGTTTAAGTATTGTCATTATTGTTGAAATATCTTCCTTAAGTTGCTTTTTCTCATCATTAGAAATAGAAAATGAATCTATAATATCATTTATAGTTTCTAAAGAAACAGTAGAAATGTTGTAGCAACTAACAAACATCAACTTTTCTAATTCTTGCTTTTCTTCTAAGGTATCATCTTTATATTGATAATATCTATGGATTATAGCCTTCTTTTCACTAATACTTTTCTTAAGCAAATGTATTAAATTGTCGCAGCCATTAACTGTCTCCAACATAAATATCACTCCATTTTATTCTTCATTATCCCATTTTTTATAAAAATCTCTAAATGCCGTTTCCGGATTCATATCTGGATTATTCTTAAGCATATCAATAATACTACGATATTCTCTTTCTCGTGTTGCGTTAGTATCTTCTAATAAATCTATCTTCACAAGGCCTTCAAGTCCCGCTTTAACTAAACAATTATTAATAAAATCAAAAGAAGATAAATTATTGATTAAATTATTATATACTGACTTCTTAACTTTTAATTTATGACTTTTTTGTTTAAT
>CAVKJF010000044.1:9415-10103 GCA_963656615.1 bacterium
ATCCTAGTCTCTTTTAAATCCCTATTAAAAAAATTAATTTCATTAAGAAGTATTAACTCAAAAACTTTTGTCTTATCAGCATCCGTAATATTTAAAGACATAACTAAATCTTTAAATCTATCAATATTTTTTATATATATCTTACTGCTATCTGTAGAAAAGTACCGTTGCATCTTCCTAAGATCACTAATACGTTTTAAAATTCTTTTTTCCTCTCTATCATTTTCCTCATCCAATTTAAAATCTTTAAGTATTAAAATAAAATCAACTACACATTTCTTCGCTTCAAAATACTGTGAAGTTTTACTAAGATTATTCTTATTAAGATAATACATATTTTTTAATTGTTCTTTAACCTGTAGACGAAAGCTTTTATCCGGAATAGATTTTTCTAGCAACCAGGAAAAACTATCTTTTTTCTCACCCGTAGACTCCATATAATAATTAGCTAATAAATTAACATCAGAATCAGCTAAATGTAAAATATCCGTCTTATACTGCATAAAATTTTTAGATAGATTAATCTTGTTCAAATTCATTTGAGCAGTAGTAAGTTCTAAAGTAATTTGATTTAAAACTCGACGCAAAACATCACTATAATTTTCCATCTAGACCATCTCCAACCCGGCTACTTTTCCTATTCTAAGATTATTATAGCAAAAAAAAAGCAAAAAAGAAACTCTTAAAT
>CAVKJF010000045.1:0-9468 GCA_963656615.1 bacterium
TTCCATATCCATCTGGTGTTGGTATGCATTTAGGTCATATTAAAGCTTATTCTGGATTGGAAGTTGTTGCGAGAAAGAAAAGAATGGAAGGATATAATGTTTTATTCCCTATTGGATATGATGCTTTTGGACTTCCTACTGAAAATTCAGCAATAAAACAAAATATTCATCCTAGAGTTTTGACTGATAGAAATATTGAAGTATTTGCTGGGCAATTAAAGAAAGTTGGTTTTTCATTTGACTGGTCTAGAGTTATTGATACTACAGATGAAAAATATTATAAATGGACTCAATGGATATTTTTAAAGATGTTTGAAAAAGGTCTTGCTTTTAGAGATAAGACACTTGTTAATTATTGTCCAAGTTGTAGAGTGGTTTTATCTAATGAAGATTCACAAGGTGGTAAATGTGATATTTGTCATTCACAAGTTATTCAAAAAGATAAAGATGTTTGGTATTTAAGAATTACTGAGTATGCAGATAAATTACTTGAAGGCTTGAAAGAAGTTGATTATTTACCAAATATTAAGTTACAACAAGAAAATTGGATAGGTAAGTCTACTGGTGCTTATGTTAATTTTAAAGTTAAAGGTATAGATGAAGTATTGAAAGTTTATACTACTCGTCCTGATACTTTATATGGAGCTACTTTTATGGTTGTTGCTCCTGAGCATAATATTATTGATGATAATAAAGATCTTGTTAAAAATATGGATGAGATTATTGCTTATAGAGAAGAAGCTAAGAAGAAGACTGAGTTTGAAAGAGTTCAACTTGCGAAAGACAAGACTGGTGTTAGAATAGATGGATTAGTTGCGATAAATCCAGTTAATGATAAAGAAATTCCTATTTATATATCTGATTATGTAATGATGGGATATGGTACTGGTGCTATTATGGCTGTTCCTGCACATGATACAAGAGACTATGAATTTGCTACTAAATTTGGTATTGATATTGTACCAGTAATTGATGGTGGAGATGTTTCAAAAGAAGCTTATACTGGAGATGGCCTTCATATTAATTCTGATATCTTAGATGGTTTAAATAAAAAAGATGCTATTGAAAAAATAATTGAATATTTAAAAGAAAAAGGTTTAGGAGAAGCTGCTGTTCAATATAAGATGAAGGACTGGGCTTTCAATAGACAAAGATACTGGGGTGAACCAATACCTATAGTTCATTGTGACCATTGTGGTGATGTTGCGGTTCCATATGATGAATTACCTTTAAAATTGCCTGAAGTTACTAATTTTGAAGTTGGTACTGATGGTGAAAGTCCATTGGCTAAGATAGAAAGTTTTGTTAATTGTAAGTGTCCAAAATGTGGAAGAGATGCTAAGAGAGAAACTGATACTATGCCTCAATGGGCTGGATCTAGTTGGTATTTCTTAAGATATATTGATCCTGATAATGATAAAGAATTTGCTTCACGTGAAAAACTTAATTATTGGATGCCAGTAGACTGGTACAATGGTGGTATGGAACATGTTACTAGACACGTTATTTATTCTAGATTCTGGTATCATTTCTTATATGATTTAGGATTAGTTCCTACTAGTGAGCCATATAAAAAGAGAACTGCTCAAGGTTTAATTTTAGGACCTGATGGAGAAAAGATGAGTAAGTCTCGTGGTAATACAATTGATCCTAATACTATAGTTGATGAGTATGGAGCAGATGCTTTAAGAACTTATGTATTATTCATGGGTGAATATGGACTAGAAGCTCCTTGGAATGATCAAGGTGTTAAAGGAATTTGTCGTTTTTTAGACAGGGTATATAGATTAATTGATAGAGTTGATAGTAAGACTGATTCTTATAGTACTAAATTTGAAAGTATTATTAATAAGACTATAAAGAAAGTAACTGAAGATATAGATAGTATGAAATATAATACAGCTATATCAGAATTAATGAAGTTAGTTAATGAATATTATACAGTTGATAGTATTACTAAAGCTGATTATACTGTGTTATTAACTTTACTTTATCCTTTTGCTCCTCATGTTACTGAAGAGTTAAATGAAAAACTTGGTAATAAGGCAATTTGTTTATCTTCTTGGCCTACATATGATGTTAGTAAGACAGTGGACGCTACTAAAGAAATTGCTGTTCAAGTTAATGGTAAGGTTCGCGATACTATAATTATTAGTATTGATGAAGATGAAGATGCTATAAAAGAAAAAGCAATGGCTGCTTCTAATGTTTTAAAACATATTGAAGGTAAAGAAATAGTTAAAGTTATAGTTATAAAAGGCAAAATTGTTAATATTGTTGTTAAATAGAGAAGTTTTATTTCTCTATTTTTCTATTTTTTGTTATAATAAGCACTAATTAGGAGGCGATGTTACACATGGGTGATGAAGGAAGAGAAATGGTATCATACTATTTAGGTGAAATTGGTGTTGAACCTGAATTTATTATTCGTGAATCTTTTTTAGGTTATAAATGGCGTAGGGAAAGAGGAAAGCTTTATGGTGTTGATCAGGACTTACCTACTAAATTAATTAGAATATATTATGAACTTAGTCAGGATGATATTACTTTTGATAAGTTAAAGAAAGCTTTTGTTAAAAGATATATTAAAAATGAGAGTAGACTAGAAAATGTACATTCAGAAGCTGAAGTAAAAGGATTAGAGAAAATGTATGAATATGTACATTCTGATGAAATAGAAGAGATGTTTGATGTTTATACGTTACTTGATTTACATAGAGCCTTATTTTCTTATGCCCCTTTTCCTGAATATGCAGGAGTTATTAGAAATCATCCTGTATATTTACCTGGTGCTGGTACAGATTTGTGTGACTGGCGTTATATCAGAAGAGAATTAAATTCTATAGATGAAGATGTTCTTTATTTACGTAGTATTGCTCCGGAGATAAAAGCTTTACGAGATACTACACAAATGCTTGCTTATTTGGATTGTTGTGTTGAAGTAAACTGCAGATTAATAAAAGTTCATCCTTTTAGGGATGGTAATGGCAGAACTGTTAGAGCCTTTACTAATAAATTGTTGGAAGATGCAGGATTACCACCTATATATATTCGTGAAAAAGAAAGAAGTGAATATCATAAAGCAATGAACTTGGCCAACAATGAAGGCGATTTTACAGATATAAAAAACTTCTATAGATATAAAGTATGTGATTCTATTGTTGAACTTGATATTAATGAAAGGGTTAGTAGTCGTAATAAAGCAGCACATCGTGTTTATATTAAACAAAAGCCTGAAGATAAGTAATTTTAGACAAAATTATCATATTTGAAGTTATATAATTTTCTTGGTGATATGATGAAAGTTAAAATTTTTGATTTAGAGGATGAAAAGGACTTAGAAAAAGATATCAATGATTTTATTTCGGAAATGACAGGAGAAGTTATTGATATTAAGTATCAAGTTAGTATTGGGGTTTTTAGTGAAGAACAAATATTTTGTTTTTCGGCAATGATTGTTTATACAGAGTGAGACCTTTAAGGGTCTTTTTTTGTTTTCTCATTATTTACTTTTTCTATTAAATAAGATATTATTTTATTATGATAGGGTAGTGAGTATTATGGAGAAAACTTTTTTTAGGTTTTTTAGTTATTTACTGTTTGCAGAACTTGTTTTTCACTTGGCTTATTTTAAAAGTCTTTCTGTAATTTTAGTTTTCTTTTTATTGTTTTTTAGTATTATATTCGCTACATTTTTTACTTTTTGTTGTACTTTGTTTAAAAAAGAAAAAATCAATGTATTTATTTTTAGAACTTTATTTATTTTAATAGCATTTGTTTTTACTGCAGAACTTATTTATTGTCAATTGTATGACTCTATTTTTAATTTTAATGGTATTGTATTTGCGGGTGCTTTAAAAGATGGTTATGATAAAGTTTTAAAGACTATATTTCAGAACTTTTTATTTATAATATTATTTTTTGCTCCTGTTTGCTTAAATATTATTAAACCTGTAAGAGTGTCTAAAGTTGATAGAAGTGAAGTTGCACTCTTAGTTGTTTTATTAGTACTTAGTATTGGTTATAATAGTTTTGCGATTAAGTTTTTAGATAGAGATAAACAATATAGTTATTATAATTTAATGTTTAAAGTTAATGTTCCGTACTTAAATTTAAATTCATTTGGCTTAAATACATCTTTATTTTTAAGTGTCATTAGAAATGCTACTGGTTTTGTTCCTTCAAATGATGTTGAAGAAAATATTTATGCAAATAAGCGAACTGTATTTGAGAAAAAAATGCCTATTTCATATAATGAGACGGATATTGATTTTAATAGTTTATATAATAATGAGACTAATTCTAATGTTAAGAGTTTACATCAATACTTTATGAATCAGCCTGCTACTATTACTAATGAATTTACGGGTATGTTTAAAGATAAAAATGTTATCTTTATTATTGCGGAGTCTTTTGATGAAATCGCTATTGATAAGGATTTAACTCCTACATTATATAAGTTAAAAAATGAAGGAATTAGTTTTAATAATTATTTTTCACCTAAATATCCAGCTAGTACTGCAGATGGAGAGTATATGCTTGAATGGGGAATATTACCAATTCTTAGTGATGTTTATAGTTTGATTGATATGGTTTATAATGTTAATCCTTATCTTTTACCTAGACAATTGAAAAATCTTGGTTATTCAACTTATGCTTATCATGATTACTTTGGTTATTATAATCATAGAAAACAGTATTTTTCAACACTTAATTTTAATATGACTAGATATTGTCAAGATGGAATTAGAATGACTTGTGATAGGTTTCATGGAAGTGATATTGATATGATGGAACAGACTATAGGAGACTATATAAATCAAGATAAATTCTTTGCATATTATATTACTTTATCTGGTCATGGTAGTTATGACAGTTCTAACTTTGTTGCGAATAAACATTTAAGTAAATTAGCTGGATATAATTATCCTTCTTCATTAAAATATTATATTGCGGCTAATATAGATTTTGATTTAGCTATGGAAAAATTAATATCACAATTAGAGGCTGCTAATAAACTTGATGATACTTTAATAGTTGTTTCTTCTGATCATTCACCTTATTATTTAACTGATTATCAAATGAATATTAGATCTTATGTTGATAGAAGTAATAATTTTGATAGAAATAGAGGAAGTTTATTAATATATAATTCTAAATTACCTAAAAAATATACAATAGATAAGTATGCAATGAATATAGATGTTTTACCTACTGTTTTAAATATGTTGGGAATTCAATATGATTCTAGACTTATCATTGGTAAAGATATTATGGCAAGTAATAATGAAGGATTAGTTGTATTCCCAGATAGGAGTTGGGTTAATAATACTGGGTCTTATAGTGTTTCCACAGGTACTTTTACTCCTTTTGTTGACAATGTTGATGATAAATATGTGTCAAAAATAAACGCTGAAGTAAATGAAAAGTTTCAGGTTTCATCTAGTATGCAGTATAATAATTATTATAAGTATGTATTTGGAGAGTAAGTATGAAGAACGTTAATTATAATAGGAATCGTAATATAGCTTTAGTTTTGATGTTTTTATCAGGATTACTTCTTTGTTCAGTAACTATATATTGTGATGCCTTATCTAAGATAGAAAATTATAATTATAGTACTAAGGAAGAATATGAAAATGTTAAAGCTGGTTTAAGTCTTTTAGATAAACTTCCTACACAGTTTAATATTGTTAATAAATACTTTTCTGATTTTTCTAATTTAGGTATTATGGATAAGGAAAAGATAGTTTTAGCTTACGCTATTAAGAATGGTATTGGATTAGTTAATTGTGATACTATTAATAGTATTTGTATATCTAAAAAGGTTTTGGAAGATACTGATTTTTCTAATGTATTTAATGACAATGTCAAATTATATGATGAGAGTATCTCTATTTATATAGATGGTTATGGTATGTATACAGCTAAATATATGAATGGTAAAGATTATTATCAAGTTCCTATTGATACTTTGGCATCTGATAGTAAGTTATATTCTTCATTTTATAAGTATCGTATGAAAGATGATGTTTATATATTTTATCTTTTCCAAGGATATTATAAAGCTAATTGTACTGCTGGTGAGAAGTTAGCATTATATGACTTTATGGATGGTAAAGAAGTATATGATGGTGTTTGTAATGATAAAGGATATTTTTCAGAGGAACCTGACTTTGATAAGGTTGATTTACAGTTGTATAAATATGAATTAAAGAAAAATGACAAAGGAGAATTTTATTTGTACGGATATAATCCTGTTAATAAATATAATTAAAGATTATTATATGGGAGGTGAATATGAAAAGTAAGTTTATGAAGAAAAAGGCTTTTGTTGATGGGGCTTTTTTGATAACGCTTTGTATTGTTTTTAGTAAGATATTAGATATTTTATATGTTATTCCATTACATTCAATTCTTAATAATGAGTCTGGTGCTTTATATGGATATGTGTATACTATATATTTATTGTTTGCATCCCTTGCAACTTTTAGTATACCGTTAGTAATAAGTAATATAGTTTTTGAGTATCAGAAACAAGGATTTTATAGCGCTAAAAGAAGGGTTTTATTTTTAGGTAGAAAACTAGCATTCTTTTTTGGAGTAATTATATCTTTGCTACTAGTTATTTTTGCTCCTGTTATTTCATCTTCTATTGTAGGAAATATTAATTGTAATATAAGTGTTTATGATATTACTTTTGTTATTAGAGTTTTAGCTATTTGTTTATTGATTTCGCCAGTGTTAAGTGTTTATCAAGGATATTTTGAGGGACATAGACTTTCTAATTATTCATCATTATCTAAGGCCATAGAAAAAATAGTAATGATATTTTGTATTTTACTTTTTAGTTATTTAGGTTTTAATACTTTTAAGATGTCTTTAAGTAATAGTCTTGCCTTGGTAATTTTTGGAGTTTTTCTTGGTACTTTGATTTCTTTAGGTTATTTAGTTTTTAAGAAGTATAAGAGTAGACAAATATTTGAAGAAAAGGTACGTAGTGTTAATGAACCTTTGATTAGTAATAAGAGTATTGTTAAAAAAATAATGGTTTATTCAATACCATTTATACTTATTGATATATCAAAAGGTTTATATAATTATGTGGATATTAATACTGTACTTCCTGGACTGGTTAATTATGCTAATTTTAGTGTTGATGATGCATTGGAAATTTCAGGAATTTTGTCCATTTGGTCATTTAAATTTAATATGTTGATATTTTCTATTTCTACTGGAGTTATTGTTAGTTTAGTACCAAGTTTAAGACAAAGTATTGATAAAAAAGATAAGAATTGCAGTAAAAAAATCAATCAGGCTTTTGAAATGTTATTATTTTTAATCGTTCCAGTTACTTGTATTATTAGTTTCTTGGCTAAGCCTATCTGGCTATTGTTTTATGGACCTAGTAATTATGGACCTAGTATATTAACTTATTTTGTATTTGCTGGCTTGTTCTTAGGACTATTATTTATTACTATTTCTATTATTCAAATATATAAGGATTATAGAACTATATTTATTAGTATATTGTCTGGTCTATTGTTAAAAATATTATTAAATAATAATTTGATAGTAGCTTTTTATAAAATGGGAGTTCCAGCATATTATGGTATTATTACAGCTAGTATACTTGGATATTTATTATCTTTTGTTGTAGCGATAATTATGCTTAGTAAAAAGTTTGAAATTAATTATGAGGACTTGGCAAAACATTTTATTGATATTTTACTAGGGTCTATGTTGATGGCTTTTATCTTGTTTATACTGAAAATGATAATTCCTATATATTCAGATGTTAGAATTATGAATTTATTTATAATAGTTTTATATTGTTTGTTAGGATTTGTAGTTTACTTAGTTTTTATGAAGAAAATTGGTACTACTAAACATATTTTTGGTGATAAAGGTATTAAAATTAGTAAAAAATAAGAGTAATTTAACAGTGTTAAGTTACTCTTTTTGTTTTATATGTACATAATTTTTAATTTGTTTTCTTTTTTATTTTAGTTATTATAAAATACATAATTGGATTAGTTATATAGTTATATTGACCTAGATATTTTACTTCTTTAGCGTTGTAGTTGTCTTTTAAAATATTAGAATTTGTTTGTTCTAGAGAAGTAATATTTTCATCTTTACAATATTTTATATCTTTATAATAAGTATTGTATTTTAAGTATGTATCTTTAATAGTGTTACTATCATAGGCATGAGTTATCCAAGCGTTAGTTCCGTATTGTATTATTAGATGAGCGCTCATGGTTACTTCATTTCCATGTTTTTGTTTATATCCTTGGAATTTTTCTATTTCTTTGATAATTTCTTCTTTTTGTTTTGTTAGATCTACAAGTTTACTTTTGGAACTTTTACTTAAACTATCAATTGGTAGTATAGATATTTGATCATTTATTTTTTTTAGATTTCTTTCTAAAGTTTTAATTGTTTTGTTTAAATTTACTTTACCTAAAATGATACTTGCTTTTGTATTTTTACTTCCATTAAATATTTCATATAAAGTTTCAAAGTAGTCTTCATTATACTTTGTTGACTTTTCTTTTGATTTCGTTAATTGACATAAGTCTTTTATATTTGTTTTATTACCAAGTACTGTTTCAGTATTTAATTTTATAGCTTTAGCAAGATAGTCTTTAGTTGACTCTTTGAAATTATTTTCTATTTCTTCAATATCTTTATCTAAATCTAAGACATTACTTGATAACGGTATCATTATTTTTAAATGTTTATTTTCATCTTCTTTTTTGAAACCAGCGTCTTTTAAATTACTTTTGATTTCATTTAAGTCATCTTCAGAAATATCTTCATCTATGTATGGAGAAATTTTTATAAAGATGGCCTTTTTAGTTTTTGCAAAATTAGTAAGAGCACGAGTTAGTGTCTTTACTAAATGTTTTTTTCTGTAATCTATTGTAAAGCCGGCAGGTATATAAAGCCCTGAATAATTAAATGGTAGACTTTTTTGAAATACCATGGTAGCGGCAACTATTTCATTATTTTCATTGACTAATCCTAGATAATATGGTGTTAGACGTTTTTTAACTTTAGCAAACTCACCATAGGAATGTGACTGTAAGAAATGTGGTTTTTCTTTTTGGCTTATTACATAGTTGTCATATACTTCCTTATCTAGATTTTTTAGCTTTAACATGATGTAACCTCACTTTCTTATATAATAAGTATAGCATAAAGTGATTTTTTTCTACAAAAAAAGAGAAAAATTTTTCTCTTTTACATCATATATAGTCCATCTTCTTTTTTTAAGTAGTTCTTTTTGTTTTTATTTTCTAAGGCGTTGACACGTTCTTTTAGTTTTTCAATTTCATGCTTTAAACTATTAATTTCCTCTTCGTAATTATTGTTTGGCATAGGTAATGGTGTGGGTAATGGCATTGGCATATAAGGATAAGGCATATTATTCATATTATCAACCTGTCTTTCGTTTTATTA
>CAVKJF010000046.1:0-9369 GCA_963656615.1 bacterium
ATTTTTTTGTTAATAATTTATATGTATGATTATAGTATGTTTACTACTACTCTTCTCTACTACATTCTTATACTTTTCTAGACTGAATCTCTGCTATTTTTTCTAATACTTCTTTAGCATTATCTTCGTTTATTTCAGTATAACCTAATTCTTTTAATGCTTGAACTTTAGCTGTATTTAATTCTTGAGTACGAGATAATTTTTCTTCATTTTTATGTTCAATATCTTCCTCAAAACGTTTGTGTGTAGCAGCTAATTTTGTTTTAGATGCACCACCGTTGTTATATAAAGTCATTGCACTGAACATAATACTTTCAAATATGAATTGTTTTTCACTATTGAATGCAAAATCTAATGGAGGCGTAAATCCTAATGATTTTGAAACATATCCTAATATATATTTTAATTCATTATTTGTTTCCATTGACTGTAGAAAATGATATAGATATAAATATGTGTTATAAGTATCTTTTGTTTTATCAGAAGATAATTTTTCTTTTAATATATTTATAATATCTGATAATAATTCTTGTTCTTTTTTATTGAATCCTTTTAGATCAGCTATTATATCTTTACTAGAAGAATCTTTTACTCCTTCATTTAACCTATTCTCTACTTCAATTATATATTCACCATTGATTTTTAAATCTTTTAATTGATCAATTTTTTCTATATTTAATAAGCTTAATAATTTAGCAGCTTTTTCTTTTGGCCAGTTATTAATATCTTCTATAGCTAGATAATTATATAACATTTGTCTTGATACTCCTAAATACTTAGCTAAGCGTACTTTACTAATTCCTAATTCTGTTAATACTATATTTAATTCTTTCATGTTTTACCCTCCTAATATAATTATAGGCAAGTTTCTGTAAATAATCAAGTGTAAATTGACACTTTTTAAAATTAAAAAAATACTGTATTATTTTACAGTACTTTTTCTATTATTCCACCACCTAAACAAATATTGTTTTGATCATAAAATACTACTGACTGTCCTTTCGTAATAGCTCTTACTGGTTCTTTAAAGGTTACTAATATTTTATCATCTACTTTTTCTAATGTAGCTTCTTGTTTGTCACCTCTAGACCTTATTTTAGCCAGTACATTGCTTGGTAATTCATCTACTAGTATATTTATATTGTTTGCTAGTAATTGGGTCTTAAATAGGCTTTTATTAGGGCCTACTATTAAGGCATTATTTTTAGTATCTATTTCTAGGACATATAATGGCTCTTTATAACTTATATTTAATCCTTTTCTTTGTCCTATGGTGTAATATATTAGTCCATGATGCTTACCTATAATTATATTATCTTCTAAATATATATTACCTGGTTTAGCTTTTTCTTGCATGTGTTCTTCTAAATACTTTGGATAATCGTCATTTGGTATAAAACACACTTCTTGACTATCTTTTTTATTACTTACACTTAGTCCTGCACTTCTGGCAACTTCTCTTACTTCGTCTTTACTTTTATATTTTTCTAAAGGAAATATAACGTGTTTTAGGACTTCTTTATCTATACCATATAGAAAGTATGATTGATCTTTATTTATGGTATCTGATGAGACTAATTTACCATTTTCTACTTTAGCATAATGACCAGTAGCAATATAGTCAGCATTTAATTCTTCTTTTGCTTTTTTATAAAATAGTCCAAATTTAAATTTTTTATTACATAATACACAAGGGTTAGGAGTTTGACCAGATTTGTATGACTCAATAAAGTTATTTATTACTATTTCTTTAAACTCTTTAGTTAAATCAAATACGTAGTGTTTTATGCCTAATTTTTGACATACTTCTTTAGCGTCATTTATAGCTTTTTCTGTTTTTTCATCATTTATTAATCTCATTGTTGCTCCTACGATATTGTAGCCTTCTTCTTGTAATAGATATGCTGTTGTAGAAGAGTCTACTCCCCCTGACATCGCAACAACTACTAGTTTTTTATCCATATTACTTCACCTGCTAAAATTATACAATAAAATGACTATTTTTTAAAGACTATGTTAGAGAAAAGAGCTTTGGCACTACATATGTTTCAATTACGGAGCTAAATATTAGTATAATGATGCTTATTACTAATAATTTTATATATCTATTTACAATAATTCTTTTATTATATTCTTTTTTTCGAAAGAGATAATTAAATAGCATTAATGAAAAACTTATCGAATAATAGCTTATTACAAAAAATATAAATAGATTAATAATATTTGGTACTATATATATTAAGGCCTTTATTACTCCATTTAATTTATATGTGCTTATAATACTGGATATTGTAAAACCTAAACTTAGACTTTTATATCCTAGTAATATAATTACTATAGGTATTCCTATTATTGAAATACCTAGTAACCAGAGAATTAAATCTATAATTATATTACTGGTTAAGGTTTTAAATAATAGTTCATTTGTTTTTAATTGATTGTTTTTTATAGTATCAAAGAATGAGTTTAGACTTGTTTCGATTATTTTTCTATTTTCTTCATTTAAAATACTTGGTAATAATACTCCTATTATGAACGCTACAATACATATTACAAAGATTAATATAAATTGTTTTTTATCTTTTAGTTTATTGATTATTTTTTTCATATTATCATCCTCATTTAAATATATTATTTTTATTTGTTTCTATGTAAAAATATGTTTTACTTTTTATGACAATTATTTTATAATTATAGTGAGGTGTATATTATGAGTAAGAAAGCAACACGCATTATATCAATAATTTTATGTTTAGCAATGGTAATTGGTTTTATTAGTGTTCTATTTTATTTATAAAAAGAAAAAGTCATCGTTTGATGGCTTTTTTATTTGCTTATATATCCTTCTATTTCGGGATTAATACTTTTTATTGTGTCATTACTAAAGTTATATTTATTAGCAATGTCATTGATTCTTTTATAGTCTTTTGCTAGATAAAGCATTAATATACCAGATATGCGGTCTGCTGTGTATTGACTTAATTTAGCGTAGTCTGATGATGAAATATTATATTTGTTTTTTATACTAGCGGCAGGTCCTAGTGCATATAAGTAATTGGTTAGAGAACGGCTTACTTTATCTATTTCTTTATTTCGATCTTTTAATCTTACTTTTGTCCATACTTTCATATTAATACCTTCCTTTTCTTTGTCTTAATATACTAGCATATATAAAGAAAAAAAGAAAGCAAAACTTTCTTATTTTAAGTACGGATTATTTTCTTTTTCATATTTTAATGTTGTATCTTCATCATGACCAGGATATAGTTTTATACTTTCATCGTATGTTAGAATTTTCTTGATACTTTCTTGCATTTCACTTGGATTAGCTCCTGGTAAATCAGTTCTACCGATGGATTCTTTAAATATAAAGTCGCCAACAAACATTACGTTTTCTTTTTCGAAATAGAATGTTACTGAATCTTTTGAATGACCTGGAGTATAGATACATTTAAATTTAAATGGCCCTATTTCATATTCTTTTTCTTCTAAATTACTTCTTTTAAATATTTTAATAGATTTTTTGGTTAAGAAATTTCTTAATGCTCCTATATGATCAAAATGAGAATGGGTTATCAAAACTCCTAGTATTTTGTTGTCTCCAATAGCTTCTTTTATATTTAAATAGTCATCTCCGGGATCTATTACTAAAGCTTCTTTGTTTTCAATTAAGACATAACAATTTTCGTCTAAGGCTCCTGTTACTATTTTTTTTATTTCCATTATTAATTCACCTGCTTTTTATATTTTTAATTCTTTGCTTTTATATACGTAATTATAGTTTGTATCTAATTTGAATGTGTAAACGTATGTACCTGAAACTAGTTTTTCTGGTAATTTTTGACCTTCGCTTCCATAATATTTTACATTTTCATATAAAACAATGGTAGATTCTTGTGATGTTGCTTTTACAAGTTCTTTTTCAGCTCTATAGGTAGTTGATTGTTCTTCTTCACAATATCCTTCTACATATTCTCCTCTTTTTTCAATATATTGATATCCACCAATGCATTTTCTGCCTATTTGAATATTGTTATTTTGAAAATTAGCATCTTCGCCAAAAAGCTTTTTATATTCTACTTTAAGTGTTTCTTCTTTAAAAGCGTTTGGCGTATAAGTGTTAGTATTTACACAAGAGTAGTATGGCATTGCTGTGTCACTGAAATAGTTACAATTTGATTCATATATCTTATAATTAGGAATTTGTCTATAGGCTAAATATAATTTTAATGAATCGTTTAGTTCTGGTTCAGCAGCATCTTCTTTAATTGTTGTATAAACTTTGCTGTAAAGATCTTGAACTATTGTTGAATCAAGTGAAAGTTCTTTTACATCACCTGTTGTTGACACTGGTGTACATTTTTCATTTAATTCATAAATTTCTTTTTGATGTTCAGTATATGTATAATACGTGAAAAAGCAAAATCCGGCTATTACAAACAAGAAAAATATTAAGCCTGTATGTTTTTTCTTTGTTTTTGCCGTAGGCACAACGTTTTCTGTAACATTATTTGTATTATTCATATAATAATCACCAGCCCTATTCTATTCTACTCTACTTTTTAATTTTAATATATTTAAATAAAAAATACAATAAAAAATGTCTAAGTAGACATTTTTAATTTATATTTTGATCGAATTGTGAATTGTAAAGGTTTGCATAGAAACCATTTTTCTTTAATAATTTTTCATGAGTACCTTGTTCTATAATATCTCCTTCATTCATAACAAGAATTAAATCAGCATTTTTAATAGTTGAAAGTCTGTGGGCAATTATGAAACTAGTTCTTCCTTGCATAAGTTTATCCATAGCTTTTTGAACTAATTCTTCGGTTCTGGTATCAACATTAGATGTTGCTTCATCTAGAATTAAGAATGGAGCATCTTCTATCATACCTCGTGCAATAGTTAAAAGCTGTTTTTGTCCGGCTGAGATACTTTCGTTGTCACTAAGTTCGGTGTTATATCCTTCAGGAAGAGTTTTTATAAAATGATCAAGACCTATTGTTTTACATACTTCTTTTATTCTGTCATCGGATACATTTGTGTGATTATATACGATATTTTCTTTTATTGTACCATTAAATAACCAAGTATCTTGTAAGACCATTGTGAATAAAGTATGAATATTTTCTCTTGATAATTCTTTAATTGATGTTCCATCTATTATTATGTCACCAGAATTTATTTCGTAGAATTTCATTAATAAGTTAACAAGGGTTGTTTTTCCAGCTCCAGTTGGTCCTACAATGGCAATTTTTTGTCCTGGCTTAGCATTAGCGGTAAAGTCTTTAATAGTAGGCTTTTCATTGCCGTCATATTTAAAGACAACATTTTTAAATTCTATCTTACCTGCTGCTTTTTCTTTATCTAAAACTTTTGTTATTTCTTTTTGATTACTCATTTCTTTTTCATCTAAGAATTCATAAACTCTTTCACTAGCTGCTGCTGTTGACTGTAGTCTTGCAGTTGCTTGAGCTAATTGTGACAATGGTGATGAGAATAATCTAACATAAGTTATGAAAGCTACTATTACACCAAACGTAATGTTACCATTCATAGTTAGTAGCGCTCCAACGATACATACAGCAACATATCCAAAGTTTCCGATAAATTGCATCATTGATGGCATAAGTCCTGATAAAAATTGACTTTTACGATTAGCGTTATATAATTTTTTGTTTAATTCATCAAATTTTTTATTTGCTTCTTCTGTACCATTATATACTTTAACAACATTAATGCCTGAATATATTTCTTCAATATGACCATTTAAGTTTCCAAGTTCTACTTGTCGTTCAGTAAAGTATTTTTGCGATTTACCTAATACTAAGAACATGAATATAAATCCAAAAAGACTTGATAATATTGCGGTAAGAGCTAAAATCCAGTTTGTTACAAACATCATTATTATTGTACCTAGTAATAGTGCTGTTGCACTTACTAAAGTTGATAATGATTCATTCATTGACTGGGCTATTGTATCAATATCATTGGTAATTCTTGATAAAATATCACCGGTAGAATGAGCATCAAAATATTTTAAAGGCAATTTATTAATTTTTGTAGATATGCTAGTACGAAGTTTTTTGGCAAATCTATTGGCAGCTTCAGTCATAGCAATAGATTCAAAATAATTGAATAATGCACTTATTATATATAATGATGCTAATAAAATAGTTATATTTCGTATTTTTTCTAAGTTCATTTTTGGTTCTACTAGTGTTTTAATACTTGCAGGTAATTCATCTATTTTTTTATATAATTTATTTACGTCAATATCTTTTTTATCTTTAATATTAAGTGATTTAAAGATAGTTAAGAACTGAACCTGGTCTTTACTTGATATAGTTTTACTTAGTACTTTTATTTCTGGAAGTAATACTTTTGATAAGTTTGTACTTAACTTAGTGTCTTTATTGGCTGAAAAATCTAGTAAAGCTAATTTTTCTTCTATAGTTATTTTAGTATTTTTGTATGTTGTGTCTTTTAAAATACTTTTTAAAATATCTTCTGGCAAACTACTAAGTTCTGTCATGACGTTAGTAGGGTCTTCTTTAATTTTTGTTAGGAAACTATTGAAGACTATTTTATCTTCTTGGGAAATTTCTGTTGAAGTTAGGATTTTTCTAATATTATTTTCTTCTAAATCAATACTTAATATTTCTTGAATATTTGTCATTGCTTTGTCGGATGAAATGTTTTCTGTAATACTTTTAGTTACAGTTTCTAAATTTTTGCTATTTATAACTAATCCTTTTGAGATTTCATCAGTTAAATCTGATAAAATATTTGGTGTAAAAATAGACAAAATTGAAGCAGCTGTTGCAAGAAATAATGATATAAATATTAATACCTTAAAAGCGTTTAATTCATGAAATAATCTTTTTATTGCCACCCTAAAGTTTTTTGGTTTTTCTACTGCCCTACCAGCTCCTGGAGGACCGTGTCTTCTTGGCTCTCTTGTGTTTTCTTTATCGTTAGACATTTTCTAATTCCTCCTTTGATAATTGTGATAATGCTATTTGTTTATATACCTCACATGATTTTAATAATTCTTTATGTGTACCTATACCAACACATTCTCCATTATCTAAAACTAATATTTTATCAGCATTCATAATTGTACCAATACGTTGAGCAACAATTAAGTTTGTAGCGTCTTTTGTATGTTTTTTTAATTCTTTTCGCAATACGGCATCAGTTTTGTAGTCAAGTGCTGAGAATGAATCATCAAATATATATATTTCGGGATTTCTGGCTATGGCTCTGGCAATTGCTAAACGCTGTTTTTGACCACCAGAAATATTAGTACCATTTTGAGATAATTCTGTTTGATATTGTTCATCCATTTTTTCAACAAATTCTTTTGCTTGCGCTACTTTTATAGCTGTCTTTACATCTTCTTCAGATTTTTCATTGATACTTTTCCCATATGATACATTAAAATCTACAGTTCCATTGAATATAACGGCTTTTTGTGGTATATATCCTAACTTATTATTTAATGTTTCTTCTTTATATTCCTTAACGTTAATACCATCTACTAGGACTTCTCCTTCACTTGCATCATAAAATCTTGGCACCAAGTTAATAAGTGTTGATTTACCAGAACCCGTTGAACCTATAAAGGCTACTGTTTCACCTTTATTTGCTTTAAATGAAATGTTTTTTAAGACGTATTCTTCAGCATCTGGATATTTAAATGAAACGTTTTTAAATTCTACTGTACCTTTTTCTTTTGTTTTTTCTGAGAAGTTTCCTTCAATTACGGAGTTTTTAGTTTCTAAAACTTCATTAATACGTTCTGCTGATACTTGAGCTCTTGGAAGCATCATAAATATCATTGCTAGCATTAAGAAAGACATTATTATTTGCATAGCGTAAGATGAAAATACTACCATGTCACCAAATAAAGTTATTTTATTTGCCATTAAAGCTCCATCAATTAAAGATGAACCAATGAAATATATAGATAATGCTAAACCATTCATTACTAAAAACATTACTGGTGATAATATAGCAAATTTTTTCTGATTAAATAATTGTTGATTAGTTAATTTTTCATTAACTTCTTCAAATTTATCCTCTTGATATTTTTCTGCATTAAAAGCTCTTACAACTCTAATACCAGTTAAATTTTCTCTTGTTACACCATTTACTTTGTCAATTAATTTTTGGACAATTTTAAACTTAGGCATAACTATCATTGTTATAATGCCTATTACGGATAATAATATTACCACAGCGACAGCTGTTGCGGCACTCCATTGCCAGCTTTTATTTAGTATTTTAAATATGGCCCAGGCTGCTGTTATAGGAGCTTTTAATAATAATTGTAGACCAAAGCTAATTAACATTTCTATTTGAGTTATATCGTTAGTAGTTCTTGTTATTAAACTGTTTGTTTTAAATAACTTAATTTCACTCATTGAAAGCTCTTCTACTTTGGAAAAAATACTTTTTCTTAAATTCATAGAGAAGGAAGACGCTACATTAGCAATTATATAACCTACTATTATGGCGGCTACTAAACTACCAAAGGCACAGATGATCATCCAAGTACCATTGTAGATAATTTCTGACATCTTACTACCTTCTGTTTGAACTAATCTTGTTATTTGAGACATGTAGTCTGGCATTTTTAATTCTAGCCAAACTTCTACTATTATTAGTAATAAAGCTATAAATGAAAATAGCCATTCTTTCTTTTGAAATCTTTTAAGTAATTTAATCATATTTTATATACCCTCTTTCCTTTTGATGTTTTCTTTCATTTGCGATATTACTTTTAGAAATACTTCTAGGTCTTTGTCTGATATATCCTTTATTATATTATTCTCTATTTTTTTAATTTTCTTTGAATATTCGTCAAATCTTTTAGGAATTTTATCATTTAAAATAATTTTTTTGGTTCGGGTATCAGACTCATCTGTTATTCTTTTTATTAGACCATTCTTTTCCATTGTATGCAAAACACCAGATACTGTTGCACGTCGTAAATTTAAAACTTTTTCTAAATCTTTTTGATATATATCTTTATTTTTATTATTAAGTATATATTCGATAATTTGACATTGCGTTGGTGTTGGTAAAAGATTTTCTTTATCTTTTATATCACTGTTGCTGATAAGCTCTCTTACTATCATTTTTTCGAGTGTTTTTATTTCATATAGAACTTTATTATTATCCATAATTTCACCTCCATATTTATACTTTGCTTTATAATTTTAATACTTAGTTTTGCTTTTGTCAATAGCCTTACAATTTTTAAAGACAAATAAAAAGTAGTTTGACACTACTTAAATTTTAAAATGGTAGCCTGTACGGAATTCGAATCCGTGAATGTTGCCTTGAGAGGGCAATGTG
>CAVKJF010000047.1:0-9287 GCA_963656615.1 bacterium
GTGTTAGTTCAGATAATTATCTAGATAAGATTAGTTTCTACATAAAATCTGGACAATTAATAGTATATAAGCCATTTGCAACCAAAACACTTTTAAAAGAAGAGAAATTCTATGAAAATGAAACTTATGAATTCCAAATAACTAGTTAAAATAAGAAAGTTATTTCAAAAATAACTTTTTCTTTTGTAATAAAATTATTCAAAAAACACGAAACTATGGTATAATCATAACTAAACACAGTTTACTATGCCCAAAAAAACATATAGAAATGAGGTGGCAAATGAAAATTTTAATAGAACAAAGTACCAAAAACACAGACCTAAGTAAATATACTGATGGCATAATTTTATCATTAAAAAACTATTCTTCACAAAGCTATTTAACATATACATTTGAAGAAATAGAACAAACAATAAAAGATAATCCTGATAAAGAAATATTCATTAACCTAAATAAGAACTTTTTTAATAATGAAATAGACTCCCTAAAAGAAATACTTCTGAAAATAGACAAACTAAATGTAAAAGGAATATTTTTCTATGATCTAGCAATTCTCCAACTAAAAAAAGAATGTAATTTAAAAGTAGATCTTATATGGAGTCAAACTTACATGGTAAATAATTATAAGACTTGTAATTATTATCATAGTAAAGGAGTAAAATATGCCTTATTAAGTAAAGAAATAACCTTAGAAGAAATAAAAGAAATAATTGCAAAAAGCAAAATAACAGCAATGGTTGAAACAATAAGTATGCCAAGTGTAGCTTTTGCAAAAAGAAAATTACTAACTAATTATTATCATAATCTAAATAAAGAAGCTAAGAAAAACTTGATCATAACAGAAAAAGCCACTAATGAAGAGTATCAAGTATTAGAAGATGAGGCTGGTACTAATTTTTTCTTAAATAAAATAACTAATGCAACATCAATCATAAAAGAGTTATATTCATGTAATTGTCCATATATAATATTACGAGAATATGGAATAGACCATGAGTTATTTAAAGAGTTATTAATAGATACACAAAAATATATAGAAGGTAAATGTCAAGATGAAGAATACATTAATAAATATAAAAACCTTAATGACTTTACAAACTTCTTCTTCAAAAAGACAATATATCAGGTGAAGAAACATGACTAAAGTAGAATTATTATCTCCAGCAGGAGACTTAGAAAGATTAAAAGTAACTCTTTTATATGGTGCTGATGCCGTATACATTGGTGGACAAAAATATAGCTTAAGAGCTAATGCTACTAACTTTTCATTAGAAGAAATAAAAGAAGGTTGTGACTTTGCCCATAAACTTAATAAAAAAGTATATTTAACTTTAAACATAGTTTTTCATAATGAAGATATGAGTGAAGTAGAAGAATACATAAAAAATGTAGTAGATGCTGGTATAGATGCCTTTATTGTATCTGATCCATTTATTATTTCACACATTAAAAATAATTATAAAAATGTAGAAGTTCATTTATCTACTCAAAACTCAACAAGCAATTATAAAGCTGTTGAATACTTTAAAAGTGAAGGTATAGATAGAGTTGTTCTTGCAAGAGAAGTAGGCAAAAAAGACATGAAAGAAATAATCGATAAGACTCATGTTGATATTGAAGTGTTTATTCATGGTGCTATGTGTACTTGTTTTTCAGGAAGATGTGCTTTATCTAACTACGTAACAAATAGAGATGCTAACCGTGGCGGTTGTGCCCAAGTATGTCGTTTTGCCTTTAAAACTGATGAAGAAAAAGATTTTACCATGGCAACAAAAGATTTAAATATGGCAGAATATATTACCGACCTTATTGATATTGGTGTTAAGAGCTTAAAAGTAGAAGGAAGAATGAGATCATTATATTATCTAGCAACAGTAATTGGAACATATCGTGAAATAATAGATAGATATTACAATAAAACTTTGACAAAAGAAATAATGCAAGAGCTAGAATACCGTCTAAGTAGGGTAGCAAACCGTGAAGTATCAACACATTTCTTCTTAAAAGAAGCAGATTATGACGACCAGTATTATTCAGGACGTCAAGAACTATCAAATCAAGATTACTTAGGTTTAATAACTTCTTATGATAAAGAAAATAATTGCATAGTATTAGTAGAAAGAAATTATTTTAAACCAGGTGATAAAACAGAAATATTTACACCAGCAGGTGAAATATATAAATATACAGTAGACAAAATATATGATGAAGACATGAATGAATTAGAAGTAGCTAGACATCCAGAACAAGTCTTAAAACTAAAGTTTGATCATAGTCTACCAGCATATTCCATGATTAGATTAATAACAAAGGAGGGTTAATATATATGGGAAAGAAATTTTATAAAACAGACGTATTTGAAATGAAAGGAAACAAACCAAGAATCATAGGAAAAATAATTGTTGAAAAACATTTTCTTGGTGCAAAAGAAGTTGTTTCAGGTGTAGAAATGGATTGTATTCATAGTATAGTGCCAACTGGAATTGTTGCTGCTGATATAGAAAGAACTGGTCATTATGTCTTTGTAAATAAGAGTGAAATAAATAAAAATACAGTTGCAACACCAGAAGAAGTAATTGCATATGTAGATGAATATGAAAATAATCCATTTAAGCCAATAGCTGATGAAATAGTTGCTAAAGAACAAAGAGAAAAAGCTATGTCAAAAGCTCATAAAATTAAAAGAGGATAATTTATGAAAAACCTAGAAGTTATAAAAAGAAATTTTCAAAAACAAGAAGAAATATACACAGACTATGCAACAAAAAGTAAAGATGCCATTCGTTTTGAAGAAATATCCGATAATGATATTAGAACTTCATTCTTTAGGGATATAGATAGAATTATTCATGCTCTAAGTTATACAAGATATTTAGACAAGACACAAGTGTATTCCTTCAAGCATAATGATCATATTTCAAAAAGAATGACCCATGTCCAATTAGTAAGTAAAATTGCCAGAACTATAGGAAGGGGACTAGGTTTAAACACAGACTTAATAGAAGCAATAGCGTTAGGTCATGATATAGGACATACTCCATTAGGACATACAGGTGAAGCTATCTTAAATGAGATATCCTTACGCGAATTAAATGAATATTTTGCACATAATATTCAAGGTGTAAGACATTATATGTATGTAGAAAATAATGGAAAAGGCTTAAATCTATCAGTACAAGTGTTAGATGGTATAATGTGTCATAATGGAGAATTACTATCTAATAAATATGAGCCAGATACAAAAAAAACAAAAGAAGAGTTTTTGAAACAATATCAAGATTCATATAAAGACTTAAAGGCATCTGCTAAAAATCGTCCTATGACGCTTGAAGGATGCGTTGTACGTATCAGTGATATAGTAGGCTACATTGGTAGAGATATAGAAGATGCTATTAACTTAGGGCTATTTAATAGAGCAGATTTACCAAAAACAATTACTGCAGTTTTAGGTAATGACAATAGAGATATAATAAATACTATAGTAACAGATATTATTGATAATAGTGTGGATAAGACGTACATTTCGATGAGTAAAAAAGTATATGAAGCCTTAAATGACTTAAAGAAATTTAATTATGAAAATATTTATAGTAAGAGTCTAACTAAAGAAGAAATAGAATATTATAGAAAAGGTATGAATAATATATACAACAGATATTTATCTGATATAGAAAATAATAATACTGAAAGCATTATCTATAAAATATTCTTAAACAATCAGAGTTCAAAGTATTTAGAAGAAACATCATCTAAGCGTAAGGTAATAGATTTTATTGCTGGTATGACTGATGAATTGTTTCTAGAGGAAATAGAAAAGTAGAAATATCTTGCAAAAAATAGTAATTTGTGCTATAATATGCCTACTTTTGAAGGGAGTGGAAAGATATGCAATATCTTAGTAAAAACAAAGCTGATAAACATAAATATATTGTATCAGTAATTGATAATGGAGATACTTTCAGTATAAAATTTGCAGATGGAACAATATACGATGGATATGCAAAAACTGAAGAAAATTTAAATACAGTTAGTGATGTTATGGAAGTACAAGCGCAAGAAGCTACTGAATTAGAAGGATATTATAAAGGACAAATTGCTCTTAATGCTATTGTAACAGCAGCAGGAACCACAGCTGGTGCTTATGCCGTTAAAGAACTTGGCACAGTATTATGCAGTGCATTTTCATCAGTAAGTCCCGAACAAGTAGTAACAGCAACAGGAATAACTATTGGAGCTGGTACTCTAATCGGTCTTAAACATATTGCGGTAAATGCCAAAAAAGTAGCTGAAATTAAAAAGTTTAAATTACGTGATTCAATGAGAGAAGACTTAGATAGAATTGAAGAGTATCCACATGCTTTAACTGGTGTTAGAAGTCGTGTTCAAGAATTAGTAAATAGTTTTGATAATCCATTTGGTGCTATTAACTCTGGTTCATATACAACAAAAGACCTAATAAAAATAAGTCAAAATGTTGAAAGAGAAAAAGTTTATCAATTAAAATCAGTAAAATAAAAATTAACAGTTTATAATGAAATTTCTTGTTTTTTGAAGGGAGTATTAAGATGCTATATCTTGGTAAAAACAAAGATGATAAACACACCTATATAACAGAAATAATTGATAATGGAGAAACATTCAGTATAAAATTTGCTGATGGAACAGTATATACTGGTTATGAGAGCAGTGAAGAGAACCTAAAAACAGTTATTGATATAATGGAAGTACAAGCACAAGAAGCAAAAGATGACAAAATGTATTTTGAAAGTAAGGGAGCAAAAACAATTATTTCAACCCTTGCCGGAACAACATTAGCGGCCTGGGTAGTAGAAGAACTCGGTGCTAATATATTGAATTCAACATTTGAACAAATAATTATAACAACAGGTGCAACGATAATTGCTGGCCTTATGACTGGTAGTGTATTTGCCTATATCAATGCCGAAAAACTAAAAGAGATAGAAAAATTAGAGTTACATAGTTTTATGAAAGAAGACTTAGAAAACATTGGTGATTATCCACATGCACTACTTGGAGTTAGAAAGAATCTTGCTGAATTTATTAAAAACTCTGAAAATCCTTTTAGTATTATTAATACTGATCAATATACAACAGAAGATCTTAGAAAAATATATACAAATATTTCAAGAGAAAAAGTCTATTGTAAACAACTGACTAAAAAAGAAACTAATTAAAAATACAAAAATTAGCATATTGCTAAAACAAAAAAAGTGTGATATACTATCGCAAGTTGAATCTAGTATTCAACGTAAACTTGTATTAAACATTTAATGAGGTGATAACACATGGGAAATAAAAACACAGTATATTTAACCCAAGAAGGTTTGGATGAATTAAAAAATGAATTAGATAATTTAATAAACGTAAGAAGACCAGAAAATATTCAAGCTATTAAAGAAGCTAGATCTCTAGGAGACTTATCAGAAAATGCTGAATATGATGCTGCTCGTAATGAACAAGCTCAAATTGAAGGTAGAATAAAACAATTAGAGAAAATGTTAGAAAACGTTTCAATTATTAGTGAAGTTTCAAAAGATAAAGTAGGTATCGGAAATACCGTAGCTATTAAATATGTTGATGATGACGAAGAAGATGAATATAAAATCGTTGGTAGTCAAGAGGCAGATCCTTTTGAAAGTCGAATTTCTAATGAAAGTCCAATTGCTAAAGCCTTATTTGATCATAAAGTTGGCGATGTTGTAACAGTAGAAAGTCCAAATGGATCTTACGAAATAGAAATAATCGAAATAAAATAATTAACAGTCAAGATGACTGTTTTTTTAATTTTATATTGCTTTTTTCACCAATAAAGTATAATATTTAGTTAAGGTAGGTGAGATACTAGTTATGGAAAATAACGAAAACAAAAATGAGACATTAGAAACTAAAGAAAACACTAATGTAGAAAATGAAGTAGTAGTAAAAGAAAAAACAGAAAATGATGAAAAATCAAGTGTAGAAAATAAGGAACCAACAACAACTAAAACAACAAAAGAAGAAAAGCCAAAAAAGAAAAATAAAAACTTGATAGTAATTATTATCATCATAGTTTTATTAGTATTACTTGGTGCATACTTTGTCTTAACAAAAGGTAATAAAGATAATGGAAAAGATGTAATATCTAATGAGCCAAAAAAAGTCTCAGCATATAGAATGTCAGGAAATTCTATAGAGGATTTTGACTTAGCATTTTTAATGTTAGAATCAGGTGAAAAAAATAAGTTATATAGTCCATTATCAATAAAATATGCTTTAGCAATGCTTAGTGAAGGAGCAAAAGGTTCTACAAAAGAACAAATAGATGACATCATTGGTGGCTATAAATCAAATAAATATGTTAATAGTAACAATATGTCATTTGCAAACGCAGTGTTTATTAACAACACATACAAAAATCAAGTAAAAGAAAGTTATGCTAAAAATCTAAATAATAAATACAATGCTGAAGTAATATATGATGACTTTATAAGTGCTAATAATATTAATAGCTGGGTTAGTAATAAAACATTTAATTTAGTTAATAATATATTAGATGATCAAACTGTAAAAGATAAATATTTCTTCTTAGTAAATGCTTTAGCTATTGATATGGAATGGAACAAGAACATTCAAGCTACAGCAAGTAATTTCCTTGGACAATATAAAGTTCAATATAGTCATGAAAATTATTGGACTTCAATACCAATTATTACTGATTCTTATGAAAAATTAAACTTCAATGGTCAAGATGTTGATTCAGTTGAAATTGGTGCATCAATTAATAATTATGATATCGTAAGTACTCTAGGAAGAGACAATATTAAAAAGACTATAACAGATGCTTATACTAACTGGCTAAAAGATCCAGAAAATTATGAACTTGCAAAATTAAATAATAACCTAGATGTAGATAAGTACGTTGAAGAATTTATCAAGCAACTAGATTCTAATTATAAAAAAGTAGATACATCAACTGATTATTACATATATACAGATGATAATGTAAAAGCATTTGCCAAAGACTTAAAGACATACAATGGTACTACTTTAGAATATGTTGGAATTATGCCAACTAATGAAAGTTTAACTGATTACATAAAAAATACTAATGCAAAGAAAATCAATAACATTATTAGTAGTTTAAAAACAATAGAATCAGATAACTTTGAAAAAGGTAAGGTTACTAAAATAACTGGAAAAATACCATTATTTAAATATGAATATGAATTGCAACTAGTTGATGATTTAAAAGCATTAGGTATAACAAATATATTTGATAAAGATAAGGCTGATTTATCAGAAATAGCTACTGGAACATACATAGATAGTGCTATACATAAAGCTAATATAGAATTCTCAAATGATGGTATTAAAGCAGCAGCCGCAACAATAGTAGGTGGTTATGGATCAGCTGCTGGTGGAGAATTTGATTATCTATTTGAGGTTCCAGTTGTAACAATAGATTTAACATTTGATAAACCATATATGTATATAATCAGAGATAAAGATACTGGAGAAGTATGGTTTACTGGTACAGTATATAATCCAGCAAATGCTTAATACTTAAAATGCTATAAAATACGAGCTATAAAAATTAGCTTGTATTTTTATATAGAATTTATCAAATTGATTTAAGTTCACTTTAGGTGAACTTTTTTTTGACCTTTATAACAAAGTATTGTATACTTAAAAAGAATAGGATAATAGGAGTTGATAACCGTGATTATAAGAAAACCATATGCCTTTCTAATTAAACACTTTAGAAAAATACATATATTCATGTTTTTATTATGTGCATATATTTATTACAAAACAATCACTTTAAGTTCATTCATAAATGAATTCATGGATTTGTTTAGTTATGATTCTTATAATGAACCAATATCTAAATACACTGGTTTTCTACCTATGCTTGCACTAATTCTATTGATTGCATCAAGTGCAGTTCTTATCATATTATTAAAACACAAAGATAAACCATGGAAAACATATTTATTGCCAATGGTAGAGTATACAGCGTTATTCATAGCATTCATATTTACAGCCGGATATTTCAACAGTTACACCGGAAGTTCAGAAACAACAACAATAAGAGCAATAAGAGATATTATCTTTATTTTAACAATACCACAATATGCAACTTTTATATTATTAGGAATAAGAATTCTTGGTGTGGACCTAAAGAAGTTTGACTTTAAAACAGATAAGGAATACTTGGAATTATCAGAGTCAGATCGTGAAGAAATAGAAATTAATATTGATATAGATAAAGAGAGTATAAAAAGAACCTTCAAAAGATTAAAAAGAAATCTTGGGTACTTTTTTCAAGAACATAAATTATTAGTACAAGCAGTAAGTATTATACTAATTATTTTTGTTGCCTATAAGAGCTATAACTTTATATTTGTTGTTAATAAAGCCTATAGCCAAGGAGATGTTATAAATACCAATGGTTACACAATAACCATTAATAATAGTTACTATAGTAATAAAGATTATAAAGGAAGTAAAATATCATCTGGTGATGGTTTTATAATACTTGACTTAAATATAAAAAACAACTCTGTAAAAAGAACTGTTAATTTAAACCGTTTTCATGTAATGAATAAGTCATCAAATTATTCACCAACAAATAAAAGATATGAAACACAATTTAGAGATTTAGGTAAAACAGTATCCGAATTAACTTTAGAAAATGGTAGAGAAACTAATTTGCTATTAATTTACAAAGTATCAGCTAAAGAAGACATAAATAGATTTGTTCTTTATTATCAAGAACTACAGGGTAATGAAAATCATTTAAGAAAAATAAAACTAAAAATAACGGACTTATCAGAAATAAAAGAAAATGAAGCAGTGAATCTTGGCGATGTCCTAACTATTAAGATGCCAACAGAAGAAAAAGAAGTGATTTTCGACAATTTAGTAATAGGAAATACTACAAGCTATAACGTCGAAGAATGTGATCAAGATACTTGTGCTATAGTAAGTAAAGTAGCAACAGCAAAAACAGGTATGCAAATCCTTAAATTAGACTTTTCTTCCAACGATTTTACAGGCAAAGATATGATTGACTTTTTATCTAAATATGGTAAAATTAATTATATAGATAATAGTAATGCTAGAAAAGGGTATAGAATTGATAATGCCCTTAGTACTATGAAATATTATGGTAAATATGTTTATATAAAAGTACCAGAAAATATAGTAAATGCTAAAGAAATAGAATTAGTAATTATCGCACGTAACAATAAATACATATATAAGTTAAAATAAGGAGAATAATA
>CAVKJF010000048.1:0-9241 GCA_963656615.1 bacterium
TCTCCTTCTTTTGTTTTTCATAACGGAATTTATTATAATCCATTACTTTACAAACAGGTGGATTAGCATTTGGACTAATAAGTACTAAATCTAATGCTGCATATGAAGCAAGTGTCAATGCGTCTTGAATAGACTTAACTCCAACTTGTTCTCCATTAGGGCCAATAACTAATACTTCTCTAGCCTTGATTTGATCGTTAATCAACATGTTATTCTTATTGTTTGCGATAAATAACACCTCCAATATAATAAGAAAAGCGGATATAAACATTATATCCACTTAAAGCCAAACTAAATCTAAATAACATAATAATATTATTAAACTTGGCATTTGACCCATCGCTATTCGCTGATCAGGTGGATATAAATCTCTTTCCTTTTTTCTCGACTAGTACAATTATATGCATAACTCCCTTATTTGTCAACACTTTTTGTACGTTTTTCGTACATTTTAACGATAAAATGCCCCAGAAAAGTTTCTTCCAGCCTTACTTGAGTCATTTCCACCATTAACACTAGCCATACTGTTAGAATAATAATTAGAATTAGTACGTGTATCAACACTACTAAATGAACCCATAGAAACACCAGCTTCATTTAACTCCTTAGTTAAAACACTACGCATGTCTATTCTAAAAACTCCATTTTCTTCCCAAATAGCTCCGTCCCATAACTTCCTATCAGTTGCCCAACGAGGATAGTTATCATAAGTCCATCCATCTCCAGCACAAGCACTAATATAAGCAATTAAATCATCATCTTTGCTATCGTATGCTCTTTGTAAAGCATCAACTACCATCATAGGCATTTTCTTATCTATAAGTTCGGCACTACAATGGGCAAGAGCGGTAACACCCTTTTTAGCATCACACACCATAACAACAGGACAGTCAGCTATTGGATGACCAGCAACTACACCTGGTACCTTATCTGTAATTATTAAAATGTCTTCTGGAATATCAAAATCCCAACCATCAGAAGCAGCCTCAACAACATCCTTTGTTAATTCAAAATAACTACCATCTTTTTTATCTTGATTAGCAATAAACATTTTTTTATCATCAAATCCAAAGTCATGTGCCATTTCCAAACGATGTCTATCAAATAATTCTCTTCTAACATGACCAGTTAAATCTATATCATGCAAGTCCAAAACATTCGCTCCATATTGTTCTAACAAATAAACTTTATCCTTAACCGTTAAATTGTCATAAGAAATTGATGAAACATTCATTGAGCCAAAGCGTTTTCCAACATCAATAATATTTAACATACAAACCATCCCTTAAATTAAAATTTAATTCTTTCATTAATATAATTAACAACTTCTTCAAGTTTTAATGTAACTTGTTCCATTGTATCTCTATTTCTTATAGTAACAGTATCATTTTCTAAAGTCTCATTATCAACTGTTAAACACCAAGGAGTACCAGATGCATCAGCTCTTCTATATCTCTTACCAATAGAACCAGACTCATCATAACTACAAGAAAAATTACTAGAAAGCATTTTCCATACTTCATGAGCCTTCTCACTATGATACTTTTTAGCAAGAGGTAAAACTGCTACTTTATAAGGAGCTAAATATGGATGTAAATGTAATACTTCTCTTACATCGTTATTTTCAAGTTTTTCTTCTTCATATGCATCACATAGTACTGTTAAGAACATTCTATCAACACCAACACTTGGTTCAATTACATATGGAATATATTTTTCATTAGTCTCAGGATCTAAATAAGCTTGACTAACTCCAGATACTTTTTGATGTTGAGTTAAATCATAATCAGTACGTGAAGCAATTCCCCATAACTCACCAAATCCAAATGGAAACTTATATTCAATATCAGTAGTAGCGTTACTATAAAAAGATAATTCTTCTTTAGAGTGATCTCTTAATCTTAAATTTTCTTTTTTAATTCCTAATGACAATAAAAAGTTAAAGCAATAATCTTTATAATATTGATGCCAATTTAATTCATCACCTGGCTTACAGAAAAATTCCATTTCCATCTGTTCAAATTCTCTAACACGGAAAATAAAATTACCTGGTGTTATTTCATTTCTAAAACTCTTACCAATTTGACCAATACCAAATGGTACTTTAAGGCGCATACTTCTTTGTACATTTAAGAAATCAACAAAAATACCTTGAGCAGTCTCTGGTCTTAAATATACTGTACTTTTAGCATCTTCAGTAACACCTTGAAATGTCTTAAACATTAAATTAAATTCTCTTATATCAGTATAATCTAATGCTCCACAATTTGGACAAACTACATTATGTTCTTTAATATAATTCATTAACTCTTCATGATTCATTCCACCAGCATCTTCTACACCATCAGCTTCTACTAATTTATCAGCTCGATGTCTAGTCTTACACTTTTTACAGTCTATTAATGGATCAGAAAATGTTGCGATATGTCCAGATGCTTCCCAAGTTCTAGGATTCATAAGTATAGCGCTATCAAGTCCTACACAGTTTATATCTTCTTGAACAAACTTTTTCATCCAAGCATTCTTAATATTATTTTTTAGTAAAACTCCTAAAGAACCATAATCCCAAGTATTCGCAAGTCCACCATAAATTTCACTTCCTTGGAATACAAATCCATATTGTTTACAAAAACTAACTAATTTTTCCATTGTTAAATCTTTCATTTAAACTCCTCCGTTCTTATTAATACTTTATTTCTTACAACTTCATTAGATTCAACTTTATCATTATGAGCAATAACTATAGATTCTATCATTGGAACTATATTATTTGATACCTTTATACTAGGAGCACCATATCCTACATATTTTTTAATATCATCATCAGTACCCTCTTCTAAAAAAGAAATCATCGAAACATTAGTATCATCAAAAGGATCTTGTCTAGTCATCACTATTTCTTTATCACTTAGCATTCTGTCTATAAATCCAATTAAAAACTCTTTTTCAAACTTTTTAACATTTCCATCTCTACTAGATAAGTAAAACGTATATCTACCATCATCTTCCTCATAAGATGATTTACCAGTTACTGATGAAAGAAAAATACTAGCACCAGATAAACTCATATTTTCTACAAAAGAATCTCTATCATGTTTATATTTAGACATTATTTTTCTAGCAACCTCCATATCAACTGGTACACATATTTTTAATGATGTACTATCATTTCCAAAAATATTAATAGAATTTCCTGAAAAATCATAATTACTAACACTATTAATATTATGACTTTCTAAGAAATGTCCAATAACATCATCAATTATATGTTTTCTATCTAGCCCTTTTAAAGTATCAGTAAATTTTGAACTAATAGTACTATCATCAAAATCATGATTAACACCAGTTACTAAAATCTCATTATGTCCAATTCTAATCTTTTTATAATTATTCTCATTTAAATGTTTTGTTCCTACTATTTTCAAGTAATTATCACCATCCCATAAAAAACAAAAACTCCCAGAATATCATAAGGACGAGTATACCCGCGGTTCCACCTTATTTATTCCAGAAGAATCATCTTTAATAATATACTGCTCAGAGTTTTCCACACTCGTCATCACACTTATAAATCATATAATACTTTTATTTTACTTATTTGTCAATATCCGATATATCATATTCCCATCCAGGTTGCCAATCACCAGTATTACGCCAATCATTTTTAATAGCTTCTTCAAAACTAATATTCTTGGTCAGAACTTCTATTGCTAACTGTGGAGCTCTATGAGCAACAATACCTACAGTTTTATCACTATATTTAGTAACTAAATCATCTAAAAAAGATTTAACTCTACTTCTTACATCTTCTAAAGATTCTCCATTAGGAAATGGCTCATTAATATGTTTTTCATACACAACCAAGTTCTTATCTTTCCCATCTAAATCCCCATAATTACATTCTCTAAGTCTTTCATCTTGAATCTTTAAAACATCAGGAAAAGCAATGTTACTAGATTCAATTGCTCTTATCAAATCAGATGTAAATATAACATCAAACTTAACATCACTACGTACCTTACCTAAATTCCTAGCTTGTTCTCTACCCAAGTCATTAAGTTCGACTTGTTTCCAACCCGAACATTTCTTACTAGCATTATCATAAGTAGTACCATGTACAAAATAAATAATCTTCATATACATCATCCTTCTACTAATTGATTAATCCTCTTTACAAAATCCTTACTCTTTAAATATAAACCCGTATACTTTTGATAATATTCATCCAAAAACTGATTAATCTCTTTACTAACTAAACTTGAAACATCTAACTTAGTAATATTTTTTATATCAACATAATAATATAACCTAATCATTTTAATAGTCTTTTCACTTACTAATCCTTCATTGTTATAACAATTCCTACAAATATAACCAAAGGAATCAGTACTAAGTGTAACAATTCCTTTGTCAGATCCACATTTACTACAATAATCAATACAAGGTTTAACACCTAAAAAATCTAAAAGTTTTAATTCCAAAATATTCGTAAGAACTAAAGGATTAAATCCTTCTTCTAACTTTCCTAAAGAATCTCTAAGTAAATAGAAAATACTATTATCATCATTTTGTTTAAATACTTGCATAACAAGATCCATCATATAAGAAGCATAACTAACTCTTTCTAAATCTAAAAGTATATTAGAATATGCATTAATAACATCAACACCAATTAAAGTAGAAAGTCCATCTTTTTTATAATAAACATGAAAAGTACCATAAATCATCTTCCTGCTAACACTTCTAAGTTTACTTTTCATATTTCTAGATCCTTTAGACATAACACCTATAAGACCATATTTATCAGTTAAAACATTAAGTATCTTACTCGATTCACTATAATTAGTTTCACTTAAAACAATTCCTTCAAAACTTTCAATTGTCAAAACACATCACTTCTTCTTTATTTGTTGTAACAAATTATAATATTTAATATCTCCAGTTTTCTTAAATAAATCCCAAAGTATTTGACTCATAAAATCACCTCTATTAATATAGTGATAATTTTATAAAAATCTTATACATAATTAATTACATATCTTCTTCTTTTAATCCTAATTCTAAAAAGTACTTTTCTTGATCTCGCCAATTTTTTAAAGTTTTTACATAAGTTTCTAAATATACTTTTTTACCTAAAAACTCTTCCATATCATGTCTTGCTCTTGTACCAATTTCTTTTAACATTTGACCTTGCTTACCAATAATAATTTTCTTTATATTATCTCTATCAACAGCTATTAAAACTTGAATATGAACAGTCTTCTCATCTTCTTCATAATTTTCTACATAACAAGTTACTGTATGTGGAACTTCATCTCTTGTAAGTTCTAATATTTTTTCTCTTACAAACTCACTAATAATAAATCTTGTTGTAACATTAGTAAGTTCTTCTTCTGAATATATCGCTTCTGACTCTGGCAAATATTTTTTTATACAGTCTATTAATAACTTAATATTATCATCTTTTAAAGCTGATATTGGTATTATTTCTTTAAAGTCATATAATTCTTTTAACTCATTGATTCTTTCTAATAAAACACTTTTATCTTTTACTAAATCAATTTTATTAAGTAATAAAAATACTACTGCATCTTTTTCCTTAAATTTATCTAATATAAACTTATCGCCTTTTCCAAATCCTTTTGAAATATCTACTAAAAATAATATTACATCTACACCTTCAGTATAAGTATAAGCTTTCTTATTCATTAAAGTACCAAGTTTATCATTAGGTTTATGAATACCAGGAGTATCTACAAATATAATTTGTGCATCATCATCATTATAAATTCCTTGAATAACATTTCTTGTTGTACCAGATACATTAGATGTAATAGCAAGTTTCATCCCTAATACACTATTAAGTAATGTACTTTTACCAACATTTGGTCTTCCAACTAAACTAACAAATCCACATTTCATTTTAAATCATCACTTCCAAATGGATAAGGACAAATATCCTCTACTTTATATTCCTTATATTCACCTGTTGTTGCATAACATCTAATAATAGCGTCCTTATCAAACAACTCAGAAATTACTTGTCTACATAAAAAACAAGGCATTCCTATCTTACCTGATGAAACCATTATATTTAATTCTTTAAAGTCATATCTTTTATACCCTGCAGAAATTGCTGAAACAATAGCACTTCTTTCCGCACATATTGCTGCTCCATAACTAGCATTTTCTACATTAACACCATAAAAACCTTTGCCATCCTTAGTAACTAAAACAGCACTAACTGCATAATTAGAATAAGGTGAATAACTATTATTTAATAACTCTAATAACTTTTCTTTCATAATAAGCCTCCTACAAAACTAATTAATTTTGGTACAAATATAATTAAACCAATGATAGCTGAAATAATAGCCATCATAAGTACTCCAGCACTCGCTGTATCTTTAGTTGCTTTTGCTAAAGGATGAATTTCAGGAGATGCTAAATCAACTAAATACTCTATCGAAGTATTAAAAAACTCTGCCATTAAAACTAAAGCAATAAGTATTAAACAAACTAACCATTCAACATAACTTATTTTTAAAATGAAGCCAAACAAGATAACTAAACAAGCTATAACAGTATGTATCTTTAAATTTTGTTCTCCTATATAAGCTTGTACAATTCCCTCAAAAGCATACTTAAAACTATTAGTTAATCTCTTTTTATCAAGTTTTAAATCTTTAAGTTTTTTATCTTGTAATTCCATATGCCTCTAATACCTCCTCTTGTTTAGCAAACATAATCCTTTCATCTTCTTTAGTCATATGATCATAACCAAGTAAATGATAAAAACCATGAACTGCCAAAAAAGATAATTCACGAAGTAAAGAATGACCATATTCCTCTGCCTGAGACATGGCTTTATCTATTGAAATATAAATATCACCAAGAATTCTTTCATCTGTAGGCATAACTAAACTATCATCATCTTCTAATGCAAAAGTAATAACATCAGTTTCCCTATCTATATGACGATAATCCTTATTAAGTTCATGAATATAATCATTATCAACTATAATTAAATTAAACGTTGTATTAACCAAGTTCTCCTTTTTAACAGCACTCTTTAATACATCTTCTACTGTCTTTAATTCTTCAATCTCTCTATCAGTCTGATTAAAAATACTAATACTACCCATTTTTCCTCCTATAATAAAATAAATAATAATCCAAGTAATACACCAATTGAAATAATATTTAAGAACCATTCGCTCTTTAATATATTAGGTAACTTATCACCAAGAATATCAAGTATATGATATATATAAAAACCAAGTACTCCACCAAGTATATTTAAAATAATATCATCAACATCAAAAACTCTTCCAATAATTAATTGAACAGTCTCAATAGAAACAGATGTCAAAATAGTTAAACATAATGGCAAAGTCAACTTCTTACTTTTTAAATAATAACTAGCAAAAAATCCATATGGTAAAAACATAATCATATTACCTAATACATTCTTGAAAAAAAGTCGACTGCCCATATTATAACGCAATATTTCCCTAAAAGGAATAAAATTATTACTAGACCAAGTAACATCATCTTGAAATGTAACAACTTGGAACAAAGACATAATATAAATCAAAAAAGATAAGCTTAATAGCTCATTATATAAAACTACTCTTTCTTTATTTTTAATTAGATAACTAAGTCTTAAAGAAACTATCACAACACAAGCAATTAAAACCATCGGCCAAGTAATATCAATAACACCTTGTAATGTAGTAGTAATTGGTCCTAACATTAATATCACTCTCCTTGTACGATTTCTTCATATTCTAAATATTCAGTAATATCTTCTTTTACTTTAAAAAACACTTCTACTATTATTTTACTATTTTTCTTATACTTTTTCAAAACTTTTTTACTTACTATCTCACTATCTTCTCCTATCTTATTAGTAAGCTTATTTGTCGCTAAAGAAATAGCGTCTTTTTCTATATTATCCAAGGTATAAGTTTTACTCTTTACCTTTGTTTCAAAATAACTAGTAAAGTCCAAACTAATAGGTAGTAAATTATTAGAAATTATTGAATAAGACTCTCTTTTATAACTTTTAAAATGTGAAAACAAATGAAACTCTTTATTTAAAAATTTAAATTCTAATTGCCGCTTAACTCTACCAGTAACATTTTCTTCCCTATAATTAACTGGCATATCTAAAGAAACTAAATACCAAACTTCTCCATAAACCTTACCAGTAGCACACTTTTGCGCAACTATTTTTTCTTTATTATAAATAACACCAGATACTATAATATCTCCCTTTTTAACATAATCTAACTTCTTTTTTAGTATTTCCCCTTCAGTAGCTTCTATTCCAAGTATCATAGCGTCTTTCTTTGCCACAATATTTCTTCTAACACAAGTTTCTTTATCTTTATTTTTCTTTCTTTGTTCAACTTTTACAATATATTTAGTACCAATACTATCTATTTCTAACCATTCGATATCATTCTTCTCATCACTTAAAATTTTATTAACAATTTTTTCTTTTTTATCATAACTAACTTTAAAATTATACTTTTTAATACCATACTTTTTCAAATCATTAAACACTAATTCTCTAATATAAGGATTACTATGAACAACATCTACATCAAAAATAATATTACTTAAAAAAATATTTACAAAAATACCAAACACAAAAAATATTAAAAACAACATATATTTTTTAATAACATATTTAAATCTCGCTAAACCAAGTCTCCCAACTACTTGAATTTTATAACTAGTTTTAATACTCCTAATATCATCAAGTCCCACATCATCAACAACAATATATATCTTTTTATGTGTCTTTTCTAAATCATAAATATTAATCTTTTTCTTTATAATTTTCTTTAAAAAGTAATCGGGATTTCTTCCTGTAATAACTAATTTATATCTATTAATCATATAATTCCTCTACTGTATATATCTTCCCAGTAATTAATATTTCATTATCTAAAAGTTTATTAAGAACCAAATTTTCTCCCTTTATAACAATTAAATTATCACCAGTATCAACAGAAATATGTTTATTACTAAGTGTCAAAATCTCTAAATAATTAATTATATGTAACCGATCTTTAAAAATAGTTAATCTAAATTCATCATCTTTTATATAGTCCCTAATCTTATCTATCATCATTATCACCTATAAAAGTATATGATAAAACGAAAATTAATATAAAAAAAATAGAGATTAATAATCTCTATTGTTAGCACGATTTCTCTTTTGAGAATT
>CAVKJF010000049.1:0-9086 GCA_963656615.1 bacterium
CTAAGTTAGAAGAAGCTGGAGCTACTGTAGAAGTTAAGTAATTAACTTCTTTTTTCTTTTTAAACAACTAATGTGTAAAAATGTTGTAAAAAAGTATAAAAAATGTTTGACATATATATTTTTTTGTTGTAATATATGTTTCGAAAGGAAGAAAACTAATATTTTTATGGAAGTTTTCTTCTTCTTTTTTTTTCATAAGGAGATTAAATGGGTCAGTATTTTACTAATGATAAATTACCTAGTAATGTAAAGAAAACGACGTGTATGGTACTTGGTAATAAATTTACATTTTTAACCGATAATGGTGTTTTTTCAAAGGACGGTTTGGATTTTGGCAGTAGACTTCTTCTTGAATCAATCCCGCTTGAAGAAGTTGGAGGCAAAATTCTTGATATGGGTTGCGGTTATGGAGTATTTGGTATTGTAATTAGTAAACTTACTTCGGCACATGTTGATATGGTAGATGTTAACTTGCGTGCTTTACATTTGGCTACTAGAAATGCTAAAGAAAATGGTGTTTCAGATGTATCCATATTTGAAAGTAATGTTTATCAAAATGTGTCTTCTAAATACTCTTCTATTGTTACTAACCCTCCGATAAGGGCTGGTAAAAAAGTAGTCTATGATATAGTGATGAATGCAAAGAATTACCTAGAAGATGATGGAAAGCTTTTCTTGGTTATTCGTAAGGAGCAGGGTGCAAAATCGCTAATTGTCGACTTAGAAAAAATATATACTGTTGATATATTAAAAAAGAGTAAAGGGTTTTTTATAATTAAATGTAGTTTATGATTGACTTTTCGTTATTTTTGTGGCGATAATATAAGTTGCTGACTTTTTTAGTAATAAAAAATCTACAAGTTATGCTTTTGTTTATGTTAGGTGGGTGAAATTAGTGTCATACAAAATTGTAAAATCTGGTGACTATCGTGAGAGAAGAAATTTCTCTAAAATTAGAAATACCTATGAACTAAAAGATTTATTAGAGGTTCAAAAGAAATCTTATAAATGGTTTTTAGATACAGGTATTAAAGAAGTATTTGAAGATCTATTTCCAGTAGAAAATTTCTCTGGAACTTTATCGCTTGAATTTGGTGATTATCATTTTGATGAACCAAAGTATTCAATTAAAGAGAGTAAAGATCGTGAAAGTACTTATGCTGCTCCATTAAGAGTTGAAGTTCGTTTATTTAATCGTGAGACAGGTGAAGTAAAAGAACAAGAAATTTTCATGGGTGATATGCCTATGATGACTGATTCAGGAACATTCGTAATCAATGGTGCTGAACGTGTTATCGTTTCACAATTAGTTCGTTCTCCAAGCGTATATTATAATCGTGAAATCGATAAATCTGGTCGTGAGTTAATTACTTCACAAATTATACCTACACGTGGTACTTGGTTAGAGTTTGAAACTGATGCTAGAGATGTTTTATATGTACGTATTGACCGTACTAGAAAAGTTACTTTAACTACATTACTTAGAGCATTTGGTTTATCTAGTGATGAAGATATCTTTAAGATGTTTGGTGAAGATGAGTATTTAAAGAATACTATCGCTAAAGACTCTACTAAGAATACTGATGAAGCTTTAATTGAAATTTATGAAAAATTAAGACCAGGTGAACCAGTTACTCTTGATTCATCTAAGAACCAAATTATTACAAGATTCTTTGATGAATTTAGATATGATTTAGCTAGAGTAGGTCGTTATAAATTTAATCGTAAATTAAATGTACTTGATCGTATGCTTGACCAAGTTTTAGCTGAAGATGTTACTAATAATGGTGAAGTTGTTCTTGAAAAAGGTACACAAATTACTAAAGCTAATATTGATGTATTAAAAGAAGCTTTAGCTAATGGATTTGGATTAAAAGAAGTTAAAGTTAATGAGGAATTAGATCAATACAATAAAGTTCAAATAGTTAAGATTGTTAATCCTAATGATAAGAAAAAGAAGATAGATGTTATTGGTAATGATCAAAGTATTGATGTTAAACGTTTAACTATATCTGATGTATATGCTTCTGTTTCATATTACTTAAACTTATTACAAGGTGTTGGTAATTTTGATGAAATCGATCATTTAGGAAATAGACGTATTCGTCAAGTTGGAGAACTTTTACAAAATCAATTTAGGATTGGTGTTTCTAGAATGGAGAGAGTTGTTCGTGAAAGAATGACTACACAGGAAATGGAAGAGGTCACTCCTAAAACTTTAATTAATATTCGTCCAGTAACTGCTGCTATGAAAGAGTTCTTTGGTAGTTCACAATTGTCTCAATTTATGGATCAAACAAATCCAATTGCTGAACTTACTAATAAACGTCGTCTTTCTGCATTAGGACCTGGAGGTCTTTCTCGTGATCGTGCTGGTGTTGATGTACGTGACGTTAATAGTTCACACTATGGCCGTATTTGTCCAATCGAATCTCCAGAAGGACCAAACATTGGACTTATTACTTCACTTGCCAGTTATGCAAAAATTGATGAGTATGGTTTCATTATGACTCCTTATCATAAAGTTGTTAATTGTAAAATAACTGATGATGTTCATTATTTAACAGCTGATGAAGAACTTGATTTTATTATTTCTCAATCAACAGTTGAAACTGATGAAACTAATACTATTACAAGTGAACTTGTTAATGCTCGTTTCCGTGGTGAGAATATTTTGGCGAAACCTGAGCAAGTTGACTATATTGATGTTAGTCCACAACAAGTTGTTTCTGTAACTACTAGTTGTATTCCATTCCTAGAGCATGATGATGCGACTCGTGCTTCAATGGGTGCTAACATGCAACGTCAGGCAATGCCATTAATTAAAACCGAAGCTCCATTTGTTGGAACTGGTGTTGAGTTTATAGCCGCAAAAGATTCAGGTGTTGAAGTTATTGCTAAGAATGATGGTATTGTTGAATACGCTGATGCAAAGAAAGTTGTTGTTAAGACAAAAGAGGGAAAAGATACTTATAAACTTGCAAACTTTGAGTTGGCCAACTCTAGTATTTGTTCTCATCAAAGACCTATTGTTCATCCTGGTGATAAAGTTAAAGCAGACACAACTATTTTGGCTGATGGAAACTCTACTGATAAAGGTGAACTTGCATTAGGTAAAAATATGACTGTTGCTTTCATGACGTTTAATGGTTATAACTATGAGGATGCAGTTATCTTAAATGAAAATTTAGTAAAAGATGATAAGTTTACTTCCTTACATCTTGAAGATTATGAAATGCAATGTCGTGAAACTAAATTAGGACCTGAGGAAATCACAAGAGATATTCCTAATGTTTCAGAAGAAGCTCGTCGTAATTTGGATGAAAATGGTATTATTACTATTGGTACAGAAGTTAGAGAAGGCGATATATTAGTTGGTAAAGTTACTCCTAAAGGTATGGCCGAACTTACTTCTGAAGAAAAATTATTACATGCTATTTTTGGTGAGAAAACTCGTGAGGTTCGTGATACATCATTACGTGTTCCACATGGTGGTGATGGTATTGTTCATGATATCAAAATTTATTCTCGTAAAGATAATGATGAATTACCAGCTGGTGTTAGTAAAGTAATTCGTGTTTATATAATTCAAAAACGTAAAATTCAAGTTGGAGATAAAATGTCTGGACGTCATGGTAATAAAGGTGTTATTTCACTTATTCTTCCACAAGAGGATATGCCATATTTACCAGATGGTACTCCTGTTGATATTATGTTAAATCCACAAGGTGTTCCTTCTCGTATGAACTTTGGACAGATTCTTGAAATTCATATGGGTATGGCTTGTAAGAAACTTGGCGTACATATTGCTACTCCAGTATTCGATGGTGCTCATATTGATGACATTAAAGCCATGATGAAGGAAGCTGGAATGGATGAAGATGGTAAGACTGTTTTATATGATGGTCGTACTGGTGAAGCATTTGATCATAGAATTGCTGTTGGTGTAATGTACATGATCAAACTACATCACATGGTTGATGATAAACTACATGCTCGTTCTACTGGACCTTACTCATTAGTTACTCAACAACCTTTAGGTGGTAAAGCTCAATTCGGTGGTCAAAGATTTGGTGAAATGGAAGTTTGGGCACTATATGCATATGGTGCAGCACATACATTACAAGAAATCTTAACTGTTAAATCAGATGATGTTATTGGCCGTGTTAAAGTTTATGAATCAATTATTAAGGGTCAAGAAATTAATCAAGCTGGTGTTCCAGAATCATTTAGAGTATTGATGAAAGAGTTCCAAGCACTTGGACTTGATATTTCAATAATCAATGATGATGGTGAAACATTACAACTTAAAGAAATAGAAGAAGCAGAAGATAGAGATGATAATAATTCATCAATAGAAGAGTTTGAAAATTCTCCTGTTGCCGAGTCTGTATCTGAACCTGATGGTGAAGAGGAACCGTATGGTGACGAAGATGATGAATTTGAAGACGAAGAAAAGGATTTTGAAGAAGATTATGAAGACTTCATGAATGATGAATTCAATGAAGATGAAGATTTTGAGGAAGGAGCTGATCTTTAATGATAGAAGTTAATAAATTTGATGCATTAAAAATTGGTATTGCTTCTCCTGAAAAAATTCGTGAATGGTCTTATGGAGAAGTAAAAAAACCAGAGACTATTAACTATCGTACTCTTAGACCTGAAAGAGATGGTTTGTTCTGTGAAAAAATCTTTGGACCTACTAAGGATTTTGAATGTGCATGTGGAAAATATAAAAGAGTTCGTTATAAAAATATAGTTTGTGATCGTTGTGGTGTTGAAGTTACTCGTTCTAAAGTTCGTCGTGAACGTATGGGACATATCGAGCTTGCTACACCTGTATCACATATCTGGTTCTTTAAAGGTGTTCCTTCTCGTATGGGTCTTGTACTTGATATGAGTCCTAGAGATTTGGAAGAAGTTTTATACTTTGTTAGTTATGTTGTTATTGATAAAGGTAATGCACCATTAGAAAATAAACAAACATTATCTGAAAAAGAATATAGAGCTTATTATGAAAAGTATGGTACTGGCTTTAGAGTTGGTATGGGTGCTGAAGCTATTAAAGAGCTTTTGAAAAAGGTTGATTTAAAGAAAGAAATAGATGAAATTACTAAAGAATTAGAAAATGCACAAGGTCAAAAGCGAACAAGATTACTTAAAAGACTTGATGTATTAGATGCATTCTATTCTTCTGGTAATAAACCTGAATGGATGATTATGGATTGTATCCCAGTCATTCCACCAGAGTTAAGACCTATGATTCAATTAGATGGTGGTAGATTTGCTACTTCTGATTTAAATGATTTATATAGACGTGTTATTAACCGTAATAATCGTTTAAAGAAACTTATTGATTTAGGAGCTCCTACTATCATTATTCAAAATGAAAAACGTATGTTACAAGAAGCTGTTGACTCATTACTTGATAATGGACGTCGTGGTAGAAGTGTAACAGGTGCTGGAAATAGACCTTTAAAATCTTTATCTAGTATGTTAAAAGGTAAACAAGGTCGTTTCCGTCAAAATCTATTAGGTAAACGTGTTGACTACTCTGGTCGTTCAGTTATTGTCGTTGGACCTAGTCTAAAAATGTATCAATGTGGTATACCAAAAGAGATGGCTCTAGAATTATTCAAACCACATGTTATTCATGGCTTAGTAGAAAAAGATATTGCTCATAATATTAAGGCTGCTAAGAGATTAATTGAAAATCAAGATCCGGTTGTTTGGGATATTGTTGAAGAAGTTATTAAAGAACATCCAGTAATGTTAAACCGTGCTCCTACATTACATAGATTAGGTATTCAAGCATTTGAACCTATCTTAGTTGGTGGAAAAGCTATTCGTTTACATCCATTAGTATGTCCTGCTTTCAATGCAGACTTCGATGGTGACCAGATGGCTGTTCACGTACCTTTATCAGAGGAAGCACAAGCAGAAGCTAGATTATTAATGCTAGGTTCAAATAACATCCTTCATCCAAAATCAGGTGATCCGATTGTTACACCTTCACAAGACATGGTTTTAGGTAATTATTACATAACTATGGAAAAAGCTGGTGAAGAAGGAGAAGGTAGAGTATTTAAAAACACTAATGAAGCTTTAATGGCTTATGAGCGTAGAGAATTAACACTTCATGCTCGTGTTGCGATACCTGTTGACTCATTTAAATATAAATTATTTACTGAAAATCAAAAAGGTAAATATTTAGTTACTACAGTTGGAAAAATTAAATTCAATGAAATCTTACCTGATTCATTTGCATTTATTAATGAACCAACTGATGATAATATTCAAAATATTACACCTAATAAATATTTCTTAGAAAAGGGTACTAATATTCCAGAGGCTATTAAAGAAATGCCATTAGTTAAACCTTTTGCTAAAGGAACATTAGAAAAAATAATTGCTCAAGTATTTAAAAGATATAAAACAACTGAAACTTCTACAATGCTTGATAATCTTAAGGACTTAGGATTTAAATATTCTACTATTTCAGGTATTACTGTTAGTATGGCTGATGTTGAAACTAGTAAGAAAAAACCAGAAATAGTTGCTGAGGCTCAAAAGACTGTCGATAAGATTAACAAACAGTATAAGAGAGGTTTAATAACAGATGAAGAAAGATATAATAATGTTATTAGTACTTGGAATAATGCTACTGACCAAGTAAAAGCTGAACTTGAAGAGCTTTCTCATACTGATGTTGATAATCCAATATTTATAATGATGAACTCTAAAGCTCGTGGTAACATTTCAAACTTTACTCAAGTTGCTGGTATGCGTGGTATCATGGCTAAACCAGATGGTACATCTGTTGAAATTCCAATTCTTTCAAACTTCATCGAAGGTTTGTCAGTTGCTGAATTCTTCTTATCTACTCATGGTACTCGTAAAGGTTTAGCAGATACAGCTTTAAAAACTGCTGACTCTGGATATTTGACTCGTCGTTTAGTTGATGTTAGTCAAGATATGATAGTTCGTGAAGAAGACTGTGGAACAGACCAAGGTGTTGTTGTTCATGCATTTATTAATGAAAAAACTGGTTCAGTAATTGAAGGATTACGTGATCGTATTGTTGGTAGATTTGCTAATAAGAAGATTATTAATCCAGAAACTAAAGAAGTTATTGTTGATAAATTACAAATGATTACTGAATCTTTAGCAGATAAAGTTATTGCTGCAGGTATAACTGAAGTAGAAATACGTACAATTTTAACTTGTGGTACTGTTAATGGAGTATGTCAAAAATGTTATGGTCGTAACTTAGCTACTGGTAACTTAGTTGAAATTGGTGAAGCTGTTGGTGTTATGGCTGCTCAATCAATTGGTGAACCTGGTACACAGCTTACAATGCGTACATTCCATTCAGGTGGAGTTGCTCATGGTGGTGATGCTGATATCACTCAAGGTCTTCCTCGTGTTCAAGAATTATTTGAAGCTCGTAATCCAAAAGCTAAAGCAACTATTGCTGAAATTGATGGTACAGTTTCTAAAATTAAAGAAGATCATGGTAAATATAAGATTAGTATTACAAATAAACTAGAAACAAAAGAACATGTTACTAATTATGGTGCTAAATTATGTGTTGAGAAGGGTACTGAAGTACATTGTGGAGATAGACTTACAGAAGGTGCTGTTAATCCAAAAGAGTTACTTGCTGTAACAGATCCAATTACAACACAAGAATATATCTTAAAAGAAGTTCAAAACACTTATCGTTCTCAGGGTGTTGATATTTCTGATAAACATATCGAAATCATTGCAAGACGTATGATTTCTAAGATTAGAATTGTTGAATCTGGAGATACTAAGTTCTTACCTGGTAGTCTAGTTAATTTCCGTGAATTTACAGATGGTAATAAAGACGCTGTTATTAAAGGTAAAAAACCAGCTAGAGGTATTCCAATACTTCTTGGTATTACAAAAGCAGCTTTGGAAACTGATTCATTCTTATCAGCTGCTTCATTCCAAGAGACTACACGTATCTTAACTGATGCTGCTATAAAAGGAAAGGTTGATCCGTTATCAGGATTAAAAGAAAATGTTATCATAGGTAAATTAATACCAGCTGGTACTGGTAGTAAAGCTTATAGAGATGTTGATTATGAATTAAAGACTGAATTCATGGACGACGAACCTCTAGAAAAACTAGAAGATCAATTTATGGAATAATATTTTCTAAACAGAACACAAAATGTGTTCTGTTTTTTTCTTGAAAAGTTTTCTAATTATGTTTATAATTATGTTAATAGTAGTAAGGAGTTGTTAGTGTTGTATAGTTTTTTATTTAGTTTTACACCAGATGCTATTGTTGTCTGGATTATATTATTGGTATTTTTATTGTATTATTTACTAGGTAGATATTATTTCTTTGAAAAAACAGGGGAAACGCCCTGGAAAGGTTTAGTGCCTATTTACTCTGAGTATTTGTATTTTAAGAAAGCTAAAGTTAATCCATGGAGTGCGGTATTTTTATTGTCATTTGGACTTTCATTTTATTTATTATCATTTGCTTGTTCTGGCTCTGATTCTTTAAATGGTATATGTATCTTCTTTGCTTCTGCTTGTTTGATATTTTACATATTACTATCTTGGAAAGTTAATTATTACTTCAGTAAAAAATTTAAAAAGGGTTATATGACAACTTTTTCACTTACATTTGTACCAGTTATTGCTTTTCCATATATTGGTTTAAGTAAGGCATACAAATGGAGCAGGTTTACCAAAGTTAATCATGATATTTTAGAAGAAGAATTTTATGGAAGAAAAATATCTGTTAATGAGATGTGTTTAACTAATGTATTTATGATGTTATGTTTTATTGCTGCTGCCTATATATTCATTTATATATTTGTAATAGACTTGCCTAAAGACTTTCTTTTAGAAATTATCTGGAATCCTAGATTCATTATATTTATAGCTATTTCATTTTCTATTGTAGCGGTAGTTGGAACTTTCCTTGATTATTATGGTAACTTATTAACTAATAAAAAAAGAAGAAAATAAGTGTTGGAAAAACTGATAAATTCAGTTTTTTTCTTTTTGTGTATTTTTTTAGAATTTTTAACATAATATATAAA
>CAVKJF010000050.1:0-3961 GCA_963656615.1 bacterium
TTATAATAGTAGCCGTATCACTAAAAGTAATTAAAGCTATCTTATTACCTTTTGGAATAGTATCATTAATTAAATTATTTATATCAGTCTGTACTTGTGTTAGTTTACTACCTAGCATACTACCAGATGTATCAAGCACTAAAATTACATCAGTATAATCACTCTTTAATTTCTCTATCGTATTTAATTTTAAATTAATTCTAGCTTTACCCTTACTTAGCCAAGATGCAGTCTTAGTTATTTGCCAAGAACCTTCTTCACCACTTGAATAAGCTAATGTAGTTGAAGGTATAGTTACAGTAGGAGTTGGCGTTAAACTAGCAAATGAACTACTTATAAACACTATTAAAAGCCCTATTAAAACAATAGAGCTTATTACATATTTTTTATTACTTAGTAGTTTGTCACAATTAATACGTCTGTCTGTCTGTCTAAGGATAGACTTTATTCCTTTCTTTGTCAACATCTAATCACCAAACTTTGTCTATTTTTTTTACATTTTAATTATACCAATTATTTACAATATTTTCAAGATTCAATTATTATCAAAAAGATACTAAATGATTAGTATCTCAATTAAAACAATGACAATTGATTTGAAAACGGCAATATTCGTAGTGTTTGAGATTCAGAAAAAGAAGAATATTATTTTAGTGTTGTTGATGTTGTAAGTGCATTGACAGAAAGTAGTGATGCAAGAAAATATTGGTCTGTATTAAAGGCAAGACTGAAAAAAGAGGGATCTGAGTTGACTACAAACTGTAGTCAACTGAAATTAAAATCAAGTGATGGTAAATATTATAACCAGGATGTACTAGATACAGCTGGAATATTTAGGCTTATTGAATCAGTACCTAGTCCAAAGGCTGAACCTATGAAACTTTGGCTAGCATCACTTGGTAAAGAAAGAATTGATGAAGTATTTGATCCAGAATTAGCAATTAATAGAGCTGTAGAATATTACAGACGTAAGGGATATGGTGATGACTGGATTAAGGAAAGATTAATTTCTATAGTGAATAGATTTAAATTAACTGATATATGGAAAGAAGGTGGAATTGAAAAACCAATTGAGTTTGCGATGCTTACTAATGAAATATATAAATCTTGGTCTGGTATGAAAGCAAGTGAATATAAAGCTTATAAAGGTATCAGAAAAGAATCTTTACGAGATAATATGACTGATATTGAAATTGCTTTAACAAATCTTGGAGAAATTGCTACTCGTGATATAGCAAAATCAGAAAATCCACATGGTTTATCTGAAAACATGAGAGTAGCTCGTAAAGGTGGCAAGGTTGCGAATGATGCGAAAACCTCATATGAAAATGCAACTAACAGATCACCAGCTTCTAGTGAAAATGCTTTAAAATATCAATACATAGATGATGTTAAAGTAATTGAGGACAAACAATAATAAAGTTTGTCTTTTTTGTATTAATCATCGCAAAAAAAAGATACTAAATGATTAGTATCTCAATTAAAACAATGACAATTGATTTGAATCTGGTAAGTCGTTTAGAAGATTCATTTCTTTCATTTTATCTATTAGTGTTTGTGATACTTTGCCTCGTTTTTGGACATCTTCAACACTTAAGAATTTTTGCTTTTCACGTTCTTTAACTATGTTTTTAGCAACTGTTTCACCAAGTCCATCTATAGCGACAAATGGTGGATAAATTTCTTCATCGTTTTTAGCTATCCAAACTGTTGCGTCACTTTCGTATAAGTCAACATTTAAGAATTTTATTCCTCTAGCTGTTGCTTCTAGAGCTACCTTTAAACTTTCAGCTTGACCATTTTCTTTATTTGTTGCTTCAAATCCTTTAGCAAGAATATCTTCTAATCTAGATTTTATAGCGTCATATCCTTTAATCATAGCTTCAACATCAACATCTGTTGCTTTTGATGAATACCAAGATGAATAGAAATACACTGGCATATGTACTTTGTACCAGGCTATTCTAAAGGCACTCATTACGTAAGCTGCTGCATGGGCTTTAGGGAACATGTATTTGATTTTATGACATGACTCTATGTACCATTCTGGAATGTTTGAAGCTTTCATTGTTTCTACATGGCCTTTCCAAGTTTCTGGGTCTTTAGTTGCTTTTCCTTTACGGACAAACTCCATTATTTTGAAGGCTTTTATTGGTGCCATTCCTTTATTCATTAAGTAAACCATGATATCATCACGACAACCGATAGTTTCTTTAAATGGAACAATATTTTTTTGAATTAATTCTTGGGCATTTCCTAGCCAAACGTCAGTACCGTGTGAAAGACCAGCTATTTTTATTAACTCGCCGAAGGTTGTTGGCTTGGTATCTTCTACTAATTTTATGGTAAATGAGGTACCAAATTCTGGAATACCTAGTGTACCTGTATTACACATTATTTGTTCTTTGGTTACGCCTAAGGCATCAGTTTTAGTAAATATACTCATGGTATCTTTATCGTCCATTGGTACTTTCATAATATCTGTTCCAGACTGCATTTGAATAATACGTAATTGTGTTGGGTCAGAGTGACCTAAAATATCAAGTTTTAAAACGCACTGGTCGATGGCATGGTAATCAAAGTGTGTTGTTCGCCATTCAGCAGTTGCATCTTCAGCTGGGAATTGGAATGGTGTAAAGTCAAATACTTCTTTATAATCTGGAATAACAACGATTCCACCAGGATGTTGACCTGTTGTTCTTTTTACACCTGTACAGCCCATGGCAAGACGTTCTACTTCAGCAGTACGCATATCCATAATTCCATGTTCTTCACAATATCCTTTTACGAAACCGAAGGCAGTTTTTTCAGCAACCGTACCAATGGTTCCAGCACGATATACATTGTCTTCGCCAAACAATACTTTGGTATAAGCATGAGCACTAGCTTGATTCAAATCAGAAAAGTTCAAATCAATATCTGGTACTTTGTCGGCATTAAACCCAAGGAATGTGGCGAATGGCATGTCTTGGCCATCTTTATATAATTGTTCATTACAATTAGGACATTTTTTATCTGGTAAGTCATAACCTGATGAATATTCATTGGAGAAAGATACTCCGTTTTCATCAGAGAAAATACTTGTTTTACACTTCTTACAACGATAATGAGCTGGTAATGGATTAACTTCTGTTATACCCATCATGGTAGCAACGAAACTTGATCCAACTGATCCACGGGATCCTACCAAGTATCCTTCATCGTTAGAGTGTTTTACAAGACGTTGAGCAATTAGATAAATTGGATCGAATCCTCCACCGATAATTCCACCTAATACTTTTTTAACTTGTTTTTCAAGAGCTTTTTCGTCTAGTTCTTCTTCAGAGGTTGCTTTTACATGTTCACGAACTAAAGCTTTAACATTATCAAAACCTTTTAGGATAGTATCATGTAGTTGCTTATGAGACTCTTTTTCTAATTCTTCATCTGATAAAGTTCCTTCTAATTTACCTTTTATTATTTTTAAAACAATATCTCCATATAACTCTGTTGCGATACGTTCTTCAATATAATATGGTAACGGGTCACCATACCAGTCTGCAGCCTTGGTGTAAACTAATTCAGTAACAACAGCCGGACAGTCTAGATAACTTTTCCCATCATCACTTTTTACTCTAGGTGAGAATGGTATACCACCAGTATCGGGAATTACTTCAATGATATCTACCATATCCGCTATCTTATTGGTATTTTCTACTACAATACGATAAGCAGTTTCAGCATCTAAGAAGTTAAAGTTTTTTAACATTTCATCAGTAGTACGGAAATGGTTTGAAGGAATTTCTTTGATACTTGATTTAGCTAAAGGATGTCTTCCACCACCGGGTACTTTTTGATTTACAATTATTTCTCTATATATCTTGTCATCTTTTTTAATATGATGGACATCCCCTGTTGCGACAATAATCTTTCCAGCATCTTCGGTTACTCTAATTATTTTTTCAACATTGGCCGCTAATTC
>CAVKJF010000050.1:3971-8775 GCA_963656615.1 bacterium
CTAATTCTACTTCATTAGCAAAGTCACCGGTTTGAATTAAATGATTATAACATTCTAATGGTTGTACTTCTACATAATCATAGAATCTTATTATGTTTGATAATTCATCATCACTTTTAGAACTAGCTTCTGTAAATACTTCACTCATGTAACAGCCAGATCCTACTAGTAGTCCTTCTCTATTTTTTTCTATTTCACTACGTAGAATTCTTGGCGTTTTATATAAATATGTAGTGTTCGCTAAAGATATAAGTTTAAATAGATTCTTTAATCCAGTTTGATTTTTAGCTAAAATATTTACATGATGAGCACGTCCATATTTATGAATTTCATCTTTACTAACTAATGTATCTAACTGGTCCATTGTATCAATATTACGATTAGATAGTTTCTTTAACATTTTATGGAATACTAAGGCAGTTCCTTCAGCATCGTAATCTCCTCTATGATGAGCATCTTCATCCCATGGGACTTCATATCTTTTTACTAATGCAGATAATGAATGTCTTGCATAATTGTTATCCATAGTTCTTGATAGTTCCAAGGTATCAATTACAGGATTTGTAAATGTTCCTAGATTATATTTTTTGTGGGCCATTTCAAGAAATGAAACATCGAACTTGGCATTGTGGGCAACCATTGGACAATCTCCATACCAAGCAATAAATCTCTTAATAGCGTTTTCTTCATTATCTTTATCTTTTAGCATTTCATCAGTAATGTTAGTTATATCAATAATTTTTTGAGGTAATGGCCTCCCTGGATTAATTAATTCATCATAACGTTCTAATATTTCACCATTTTTTATTTTTACGGCACCAATTTCAATAATAGAGTCGGCACCACCGGCATTAAATCCAGTCGTTTCAAAGTCGAATACAACATAAGTTTGGTCTAATAAGACATCTTTATTAGGACGAAGAACAATGTTTACGGTGTCATCTATTAAAGTTAATTCAGCACCATAGATAGCTTTAAATGGTTCTTCTCCTTCTTTTAAATTTTTATTATGTGAAGTTACAAAGTTAAAGACATGAGGGAATGCTTGAACTCCATTGTGATCTGTTATCGCAATAGCTTTATGGCCCCAACTAATTGCTTGTTTAACTAAAGCTTCTTCATCAGCAAGTCCATCCATTTGACTCATTTTAGTATGACAATGTAGTTCTACTCTTTTAACTTCTTCAGTATCTTTTATTACAGATACATTTTTTTCAATTTTAATGATATCTCTAGCATTTAATACTAATTCTTTAGAGAATTGATCATTTTTAGTATAACCTCTTATTTTAAACCAATTACCTGCTTTTAACTCTTTACTTAATCTTGCATATTCTTCATTATCTCTTACGAAGACTTTACAATATATACTATCTGAATAGTCAGTTATTTTTAAAGTGATTATTTTAAAATCTGTTTTAGATGACTCAAAGTAATCTGTACCAAAGACAAATCCTTCAACTACGGCGTTATTGTCTTCACCTAAAAGAGTTTTTATTTTTATTGGTTCTTCTTTAATTCCTCTACCTAAAACACTATTAGGATCTTTTGGCTCTCTATGATATTTCTTCTCGGGTGATGGGGATGCTGCTGAAGTTGATTCTTCTTTTTTTACTGATTTGGTTTCTTTTTCTGGAATACTTACTTCTAAATCTTTCTTTATTTCATCTAAAATATTTTCTTCTTTACGAATAATTATTTCAATATTCTTTTGATAACCTAGACATTTATAAAATACATTAATCTTTTCTAGACATTTTTCTAAGCGTTCTTTTTCTATTTCATTACTAACAATTAGTACTAATAAATCATCTTCTATTTGTAAGCAGTCTTCATATATTTCTAAGACTTTTAACTCACTTTTTAATAGTTTTAATAAGTAAGAGTAATATGTTTTATAAATATTTAAATCAATATTTTTTATATCAAAAATAAATCTTATCTCTTCTGCTTTTGGATCTAGTAAGTTTTTCTTTTCTTCTAGTTCTTCATATATTTCTAAAGGTAATAAAGTCTCTTTTTCAATAAATATATTCCAATTATTTGTATGAGAATTTATTTTTATTTTAGACATTTTAGCATCAGAAAAATATTGATAATGTTCTTTATCAATATTTATTTTATTTAATAATATTTCTATTTTTTCATCCATACTACCATCATTCTTTCTATACTGTTATATTAGATCTAATTGTTCTTCTCTAATTATACTTCTTTTCTTTGTGACACAAAACTCAATAAATTGGGAAATATCAATATCTTTTAATCTTTTTTCATAAGGAAACTTTTCTACATCAAATGATATTTTATCACGATTCATATATTTTATCATGTTCTCTTTTGTAACTCCTAAATACATTAACCAGAATGGATATATTTGACGTTTAATATTAATTAATTTTTGATTGCCTAACCAGTAGTGACTATTGGAAGTTATAATGGTTGCTAATTCGTTTTCTATAGCCATTTCAATAATAGCGTCGGCAATTAAGCCATCAATTCCTTTATAGGTATTTAATTCTTTTTTTAAAATACTTTCAAGTATCTCAATAATTAATTTACTAGGTTCATTTTCAGGTATTTTTTTACCTAGAATTATTACATTTAGTTTTTTGGAAGATATTGTTGGATTTTCTAATATTTCTAAACGATTGTCTATTGAGTATACAGAGTAGTTATCTATGTCTTTTTTTATTATTTTTTGTAATTGATTTGATATTTTTCTATTCCATAATTTAATGATTTCTAAACGATATTTTTCTACTGATTTTAAGATATCTTGATACTCAGATGATTCTAACATTATATTATATATAGTATCATCATTTGGGATGTAGTTCTTTACATCTTTTAAAATTGTTACTCTATCTTTATAGGTATTATTGTATTGTTCTTTATAGGTTGCCCATAATTTTTGTTTCAATTTATATATAGGTTCTGATACAGAAGCCTGAAATAATATATTCCAAATTAAAATATAATCATTAACTAAGAAGCTTAACTTCATTTTAACACGTCACTTTCTTTAAAATACTTCTACATATATAATAGCACAATTAATCTCTTTTAAAAAAGAGTTTTGTCTTTATTTGTCTTTATAATTGCTTTTCACTTATATTATTCGAAAAAAAAACATTAAATCTATAAAAAATTATAAATTTTTAATGTTTTTTAGTTAAAATATGTTAGCCAGATAAAGTAAGCTGATGCTCCTAGTACAGCAAGTACTATTAATATAAGTATAATTTTTAATGCTACTGGCATTTTCTTTTCTTTAAATTCATCATCCATCTCAAAGTCTTTATCAGATAAATCCATACTTCTTGTATAGAAGTCTGTATCAGCGCCTTTTAAATTTTCATCTACAATTTCTTCCGTCTTTTCTTCTAATTTACTTGCTTGTTCATTTACTTTTTCAAGTTGTTCTTTATTCAAAACTTCTTGAGATAATTCTTGTTTATCTTCTTTTTCTGGTGATGGTTTTTCTTCGTCTTCTTCTGGCTCTGGTTTTTCTACTTTATCAAGGACATTAGTTGCCATTAAATCACTTAGTAAGTTGACGCTAGTTGCTTGATCTATTTCGCCAGCTAGAGTCTTGGAAGTAATTGTATTTATTAATTCTTTTATTTCATCATCATCAGGTCTATAAACTTTATTTAGTTTTTCTTTACGGTACTTTTCTAGTTCTTCTTTATTTAAACTTGTGATGATGTTATAACTACTATCTTTTAGTTTTCTTTTTTCTTCTTTTTCATCAGCTTCCGTACGGTTTTTTCTAGCTTCTTCTAGAACTCTATTAACATCATATATTCTGTTTTCCCTGGTTTTATATAAATGATTAAAGTCTTCTAATTCTTTTTTTACTCTTGGTACTGGCTGAATATTTTGATTGAATTCTTTAATTTGATGATATCCTTCCCTAGTATTAGCGCGGCTTTTGGCATTATCTAGGTCAATAGCATTGGCATTAGTTACATCTGTTATACTAGTATATCTAGTATTGTTGCCAATGTTTTGATATAATTCTTGATTTTTACTTGAACGACTATATGTTTTTGGATTTTCATCCTTGTATCGATCCATTCTACTCGCCATACTAATCACCTTCTACTATGATAAGTTTACCATAAGTTAAATAAATTCTCAATTAGCTATTTAGTTCTTTACGTAAAAGAATATTTTAGTTATAATATTTTGTAAGGAGGATATTTATGAAAGTTAAAGTTAATCCAGATGCTTGTATCGGTTGTGGTGCTTGTTGCGCTATATGTGATACTGTTTTTGAAATTGGTGATGATGGCTTATCAGAGGTAAAGAAAGAAGAAATTCAAGAAGATGAAAAACAAGCTGTAAGAGATGCTTCTGAGTCTTGTCCTACTGGCGCTATTGAAGTTGAAGAATAATTGATTAGATTATTCTTTTTTTTGAAGTTTTAGGTTATACTTATAATAATGGAGTTGATAAAATGAAGTGTCCAAAATGTGGAAAGCCAATGACAAAGTCTTTTTGTTTATACTGTGGCTACATGGAAAATGGTAACATAATAACTAAAACCGAAAAGAATCCTAGTGCAACAGACATTGAAATATATTTAGGAGATAGATTTGATACTATTTGTCATAATGAAAATACGTTTCTAATATTTTTCCTTGGACCATTTTATTTTTGTTTTAATAGATTACTTTTTCTCGGTGTTTTTTGTGCAATAATAGATGTACTATTTTACTTTTTTTGTATTACTACTTTTGATCTTTCTATATTTAAGTTTTTATTACTATTTATTATGGTAAGGATCTTTTATATG
>CAVKJF010000051.1:0-8596 GCA_963656615.1 bacterium
ATATTCATCTTCAATAATTAGTATTTTCATATAATCATCCCTCAATATAATTATACCTGGTTTTATTAAATAAGAATTAAATATTATTAATTATATTTTGTATATTCATTTATGATGGCTTGATATTTAGGATCTATATTATTTATATTAATTGGTATTTTCTTTAAAATTTCATCATTATTTTCAGAGACAATTTCTGATAAGCTTTTTCTAGTGTACCAGTTTCTTTTATATATTTGGTTGGCATCTTCTGTTTTATTTATAGAGATATTTGTAGTTACTTTTCCTAATGTATCAAACGCTATTGTTAGAGTTAAAAATCCATCGCTAAATACCATTGGTTTTAGATTATAGTTTTCTTTTGATATACCGATGTCGCTTTTAGTTAATTTGGCAAATACTTCTAACGTGTCAAAAATATAAATTATATCGTCATAATATTTAGTAACAAAGTTTTTATCTGGCTTCGTGTCCTCTGAAAAATATATGTCATTATCATTAAAGTCTTTTAAGATGGTGAATTTTTCAGGATGTTTTCCTTGTCCATAAAAGAAAGTTATTTTAGAAGTGTTCTTTGTTGTAGTTGCGAGGATATTGTCTAATATTTTTGTATAGATAACTTCTTTATCTTTAAATATTTTACCAGTTTGTCTAATGACTGTATTGTCATTATTTATTTTTTCTATTAGTTTACTATTTAATTGTATTTCTCTTAGTTCTTTAAATTTATCTTCAAGGGCTTTGTATACGTCATATACGCTTACTATACTAGTTGTTTTTTTAACATCTACTCTTGTTAGATATTTTTCTATTTTTGTTTCTAAACGTTGGTACTCTGTCATTTTTACACTTCCCTTTTTTGTTTTCTTTATATACTATCACAATACTTTAGTAATAACAAATATTTTTAGGAAATTTGTATTGATTTGTTAGGTGATTATTTCTGTTAATGTTATGTTTAACTAATTGTTTAGACTCTTTACCTAAACGAAGTTTTATTTGTTGCATATTTTATACTGGTGAGATATAATGTTAGATTTTTTTAGTGAATTATCGCCCGTAATGCAGGCACTAATAGCTTCTTTATTTACTTGGAGTATTACGATGCTTGGTGCTTCTATAGTATTTTTCTTTAAAGAGGTTAAGAAAGGAATAATGGATGCGTTGTTAGGATTTTCAGCCGGTGTAATGATTTCAGCTTCTTTTTGGTCTTTACTTAGCCCGTCTATTGAAATGGCTAGTAATTTAAAAATGACACCTTGGCTTGTTGCTTTTATTGGATTTATGTCTGGTGGATTACTTTTATTTATAGGAGACAAGGTATTTAATCATTTTTCTTCTAAAAACAACAATAATGGTGCTGATAAAGTTAAACGTTGTTTGATGTTAATATTTTCAATTACTTTGCATAATATTCCAGAAGGTCTTGTTATTGGTGTGGCATTTGGATCTTTGGCTTATGGTGTTGAAGGAGCAACTTTAGCATCCGCAATTACTCTAGCAATTGGTATAGGTCTGCAAAACTTTCCAGAAGGTAGTGCTGTTAGTTTACCATTAAGACGAGAAGGAATGAAAAGATCAAAAGCATTCTTTCTAGGTCAGGCAACTGGTATTGTTGAACCTATTTCCGCTGTGCTTGGAGCGTTCTTAGTTTTGAAAATACAAGTATTGTTACCATTTTTATTAGCTTTTGCGGCTGGTGCGATGATATACGTTGTTGTTGAGGAGTTGATTCCAGAAAGTCAGTCTAATTCAAGGAAGGATTTGATGGCGTTGTTCACTTTAATAGGTTTTTCAGTAATGATGATTTTAGATATAGCGTTAGGATAGAAAAAATGAAGTTTGCACTTCATTTTTTTATTTTAGATATAATTTTTGACCTGCTTTCAGGTAGATACCATATAAATCACTTTTTGGGCAAATGAATATCGGTTCTTCTGTTGTGTCTTCTTTTTCTTCTGTTGGAACTGGTACGACCGGCTTTTCTTCTGTGATACTTTTGAAATTGTACTTATAGTTATTTATTACGTTTACTTCTTTATCTAACCAGAGACATTCTTCGGGTTTTTTACCATTATTTATAGAATAATATCCAGATGAATTTTTGTGCCATCCAGTACCAGTAAATTTTCCTTTGCCACATTCAAAGTGACAATGGTTACCAGTTGCATTTCCTTTTGTGCCTTCGCTATAGAACTCTTCGTTTTGAGCTATTTTTTTTCCTACAAATAAGTTACTTACATCATTTGAATGAGCAAACATCATTGTTAAATAATCTTTTGTTCCATCAGGGTATTCTACTTTATCTATACTTTCTAACCAGACTTCATTAGCATCATCTTTATATATTTTCTTAATTATACCTGTATAAGGAGCACGTATTTTACTTATACTTGTATCTTTACCGGCATCATCTATTGCAAAGCTATCCAAGTGCGTTCCTTCGTTATATCCTTGCGTTATTCTCATATTTTTGCAAGGATATAGAGGTTTTTCCATTTATATTCCCTCCTCCTTATTAATTAAATTATCTTTTGATATATATACACCTTTTTTATTGGTTATATCTGAATATGATGACACTTTACCTTCAAGTGTTTTATATATAGTGTCAGCGCCAAGGAAGGAAAACATTCCAGTCCATAAACTATTAGGAAAATCAATACTTGTAAAAGTCATACAAAATACTATACCAACAAATATATTAACAAGTAGCGAATATAAAGCTAAGTGCTTACTACTTTTGAAACAACATTTCGTTTTTTGAACAAAAGCACATGTTATTGTACTTAAAGCTATAGCGATTATCAACGATTGTTGTAGATATTCTAAATTTAGCATTCTTACCTCCTCTATTGTATTATATGCAAACTTTTATTATCGGACACAAAAAAAGACTTTGCGTACAAAGTCTTTGAAATGAAACTGTTTGTAATTAACGTTTTGAGAATTGTGGAGCACGACGTGCTTTCTTTAATCCTGGTTTCTTACGTTCTTTCTTACGAGAATCTCTTGTAATGAATCCTGCTGCTTTTAGAACTTTTCTATAGCTATTTTCAGAATCAGCTGGAGTAGTTTTATCATAATCTAATAAAGCTCTTGTAATTCCTAAACGGATAGCTCCTGTTTGTCCTTGGAATCCTCCACCTTTTACTTTTGCATCTACATCGAACATTTCTCTAGTATTAGTGATGTCTAATGGTTGACATAAATCCATTACTAATACTTCGAAAGGTAAATAGTCATGTACATCTTGACCATTGATTGTAATTTTTCCTGTTCCTGGAGTTAATGTAACACGAGCTACACTTGTTTTTCTATGTCCAGTTCCAGTATAGATATTTTTCTTTTCTTTTGCCATAACTTAAACCCTCCTACTTAACTTCTAGCACTTCTGGTTTTTGTGCCATTTGTTTGTGCTCATTTCCTGCATATACGAATAACTTCTTAGCCATAGCTCTACCTAGTCTATTATGAGGAAGCATTCCTTTTACGGCTCTTTCCATCATTTCTACTGGGTATTGTTCTCTCATAACTTTAGCAGTTCTTTCTCTTAAACCACCAACATACATTGAGTGATTATAATACATTTTGTTTTCTAACTTGTTACCAGTTAAATTAACTTTATCTGCATTAATAATTATGATGTTATCACCACAGTCAATATGTGGAGTGTAAGTTGGCTTATGTTTACCACGTAAGTATGTTGCTGCTAAAGAAGCAACTCTACCTAAAGATTTTCCTTCAGCGTCGATTACATACCATTTACGATCTACAGTTTCTTTTTTTTGCATATAACTTGTCATATTTTTTCTCCTTTTACTTAAATTAAGTTTTCCCAGGACTTAATTTATGTGGGGATATTCGAATGTACCGATTATGATTATACTAAAAAAAGTATTAAAAATCAATACTTTTTTAGCTTTTTAACGTCTTATTTTGTTTTTACTAGAACATTTTCAGACTGGTTACTAGAAGCGTTAGTTTTTACGTTAGTTTCTGGTATTTCAAGTCCAAGTTCAGCTTGTGCTAATTCATTTTCTTTAGCGTCCATTAACTCACTAACATAAGCTAATTGTTCATCAGTTAAACTCTCTACATATGCTTCAGCACTTGCTTGTCTTGTACAACTTTGAATTAAAGCACTTACACTGGTTGCTACTCCCATACCTATTAATGTTCCTGCTTTTTGCTCTTTTGTTTTTTTCTTATCTAGTAATACTGTAGCGGTTACTCCTACCGGTGCTGCTTTAACTAAAAATGTTGTTGTGGCGTTTACATTTATATACATATTATTTCACTCCCCCTACTTTAGTGTTTTGAACAGTACTAGCACGTTTTCCTTGTTCTTGTAATATCATATTTCTAAACTGAGCTAATTGTTCTTTATTTTTAATATTATTAATTACTTCCTCTATGCTTGGTATACTTGGTGAATCTTTTGAGCTTTCTTTTACAGCGGTATTTATTACTTCATATGCTTGTGAAAATTCTTCTTCTCTTTGACTAACTTTTCTTTGCTCTCTTTTCTTTAAAACTTCTTCGTGAGCTTTGAAGCGATATATATTATAGTTTTGAAGATTAATACATTGAAAATTAATAAATGAAGATACCAAGTTTCCAGCAATTAAAGGTATGGCTAGTCCTACACCTGCTACTGTTAACCCTATAAATACAGGAAGAGTAACTAAGTCCATAATTAAGTTAGTTCTATGTACATCTTTATTCCACTCAAGATATTTTACAGTCTGTGTTGGTCTTATATTATCCATATGATAGTTTCTATTTTTTTCAGTGTTAATTTCTTTTCTATTTAATAATTTTTGTTCTCTATAATGCGCTATTATAAGCTCTCGTTCTTCTTCAGTACGAGCTTTTTTTAAATCTTTTTTACACATTCTATCACATTTAGATTCATAATTTTTTAAATAATTAGGAAAGTATTTTTTTAAGACTTTAAATTTTAGTCTTTCTAGGGCAAAGACAGCTTTTTGAAACTTTTCGGCACCTAGTTTTTTACATCTTTCTATTTTCTTTTTATAATACTTTTTTCCCTTTTCATTCTCTTCTATCATAATTCAACCCTACCCTTTTTCTTTGAATGGCTCTTATTATAACATATTTTGTCAAAAAAAGCAAGGTAAGGTAGACCTTGCATACTATCTTATTTTAGTATTCAACACTAGTTAAATATAGACCTACGGGTTTAGCTGTTTTTCCAGATTTTGTTCTATCTTTACTAGCTAATATTTTTTCCACAGAATCTGGGGAAATTTTATTTTCACCTACTCTTATTAGGATACCAACCATGTTTCTTACTTGATATCTTAAGAAACCATTTCCATGAAAAGTGATAATTAATTTATCATCTTTCTTTTCAATGGTTGCTTTATCAATTGTTCTGATACAGTTTTCTTTATCTTTATTTTCAGTTACAAAAGCCCTATAGTCATGCGTACCAATGAAATATTTTATGGCCTCTTTCATATTTTCAACATTTAATTCATGATTATATTGGAAAACATAGTTTCTTTCTATTGGATTATATTCTCCAAGGTTAATATAATATTTGTATTCTTTTCCTTTAACATTATACCTAGCATGGAAATCATCGGATACATGTTTAGTACTAATTATATGAATATCATCTGGTAAATTACTATTTAAAGCTCTTTTTAATTTTTCTTCTGTGATATTTACAGAAATGTCTGTATGAGCATATTGACATAAAGCATGTACGCCCTTATCAGTTCTACCGGTTGCACAAATTGTTGTTTTAGTATTGTTGTTTACTTTTTTTAAGGCTTCTTCTAGTTGAAATTGAATAGTATTTAAACCTGGTTGATTTTGAAAGCCTGCATAATTGCTTCCATCATATGAAAACTTTAATAAAAACCTCATAACTTCCTCCTAAACATGTTTATATATATCTTTTATTAAATCTCTTATATCTTTATGATATATGATTTTTACTCCTTTTGACTTTTTAGCTTTATATGTCATTTCTACTAGGTCTGGTATTGAAAAGCCATGTCTTTTTAAGAAGTCTACTCTAGTATATGACTCAGCTGTATCTCCTTCTAAAATAGTATGACTGTTCTTTATAAAAATCATTTTATTAGTATATTTATATAGTTTATTACAATTATCATCAACTATAACTATCATTTTTTTATATTGTTCTTTTAGTCTTTGAAGTAGTTTTATAAGTTCTTTTTCTTGATGAAAATCAAGATATGTAAATGGATTATCAAGTATTAAGATACTTGGGTTTGATAAAAGAGATATTGCTAGAGATACTTGAAACTTTTCTGATGTTGATAAACTATAATATTCTCTTTCTAAATATTCTGGACTTAAACCAACGATTTTTAAAGATGATTCTTTTTTCTTATTGGGATTTTTCATTTGAATAAGATTCTTCTTAATGAGGTAGTCCATATAATCTTCTACACTTTTTATGAAATTTATGTTTGTTAATTTGGTAACTACTTGTGTCTTTCTAGCGAAAAGCCATTTTTCATCTGTTGTTAGTTTTTTTCCATCGATAATTATATTTAATTTATCTATATTATCTAATTCTAAAATACTTATTATTTCTTTATTATTTGTTGCTGAAACACCGGTAATATCACTATCAGTTATAGTAAAGAAAAGGTCTTGATCAACTTCATATTTTATTTCCATAAAGTGTTCACCAGCCTATCCATATCAGTCTCAATGTCTTTTATCAAATCATAATCACGTAATTTTACTGATAGATCTATCATAAAAGGTAATTCTAAACCAAGTTTATTAATTATATTATCATTTTGTAAAATATTTGAAGGCTCTCCTTCTAGAATAATCTTACTATCTTTAATTATATATAAATAGTCGCCAGATAAAGCATCTTCTAAATTTGAAACAGTCATGATTATTGATATGTCTTTATTTTTTCGATAGTCATTGATAAGTGATATTATTTCTTTTTTTTCAGTTGATTTTAATCCTAATAAAATATCATCTAAAAGTAATATTTTAGGTTCATAGATAAACGCTATTAATAATGATAATTTTAATTTTAGATAATGGCTTAAAGTATTAGGATTAGAGTTTTGATATTTTGTTAGTTTATATACTTTTATTAGTTCTTTGTAAATAGATTTTTTGTTTTTACAATCACAATTATTTAAAGTGAAATATATTTCATCCATTACGGTATCTTTTGTAAAATATAATTCGTCTCTTATAATTGTTTTAATTTGGGAACCAATGTCTGTTATTTGATGGCGTTCTAAACCTACTGTACCAAAAAAAACTTGATTTTTTGTCTTTATTTGACCGTCTAAAATTCTAATTAATGTTGTTTTTCCACAATTATTTGGACCTGATACAATTGATATTTTATTTTTAGGAAAACTAATACTAAAGTTGTTATAACAGTATGGTAATGTTAGATTATTTATTTCAATTATATTGTCATGCATAATATCACCAGCTTTGCCTTTTTATTATATAATATGATGGAATAAAGGTCAAAATAATTTTTGTACTAAAAGAAAAACTCGTTACTATTATTTAGTTACGAGTCATATTTTTATATCTTACTGTTTGTTTTTCTTATGTTGAATTCTATATGTTATTTTTAATAGTAATTTATCAGAGGCAAATCGTTCAAAGAATCTAGCACACTTCATTTTAAATCCTGGAATTATTAACATTTTCTTTTTGAACATTTTATCTAGGGCATACTCTGCAACATATGAACTTGTCAATGGTTTTACAGAGAAACGAACTCCCGCAACATTATTAAAATTAGTTGCGACAGGACCTGGACATAGTACTGATAAATGTACATTACTCTTTTTCTTTTTTTGTTCATAGTATAAAGCTTCAGTTAATTGATATACATATGACTTAGTAGCATAATAGGTAGCCATAAGAGGTCCTGGTTGAAACGCAGCTGATGAAGCAACATTTAGTATATAACCAGAATTTTTCTTTTCCATATCTTTTAAAAATGATTTAGTTAAGATGTGTACTGCTTTGATATTAGTATTAATCATATCCAACTCTTTACCTAAGTCAGTTTCTGTGAAATATCCAAAGTCACCAAAACCGGCATTATTAATTAAAATATCAATATTTTCTTTTGATGTTAGAACGTATAGTTCTTTTACTTTTTGTTCATTTGCTAGATCAGCAACAATAATAGTTACTTTTGTTGGTAATGTTTCTTGTACCTTTTCTAACTTTTCACGATCTCTACCAACTAGAATCAATTCATATTTTTGCTTTGCTAGATACCTAGCCATATCTAATCCTATTCCTGAGGATGCTCCTGTTATTAATGCTTTCATCTATTCCCTCCTATACTTCATTATACATTATATGTAGTAAAAAATAAAGTTAGAAAAATGAATAAAAAAAACACTATACTAAATAGTGTCCTTTTATTACTTGTCTTCTTTAGCTGCTTTTTTAGTAGCTTTCTTTTCCTTTTTTTCTTCTACTGGCTTAGCTTCATCTACTAATTTTAAAATAACCATTAGGGCGTCATCTCCGCGTCTTTCAGTTAATTTTAAGATTTGTGTATATCCACCATTACGGTTTT